>JAGBWB010000043.1 GCA_017629975.1 Lentisphaeria bacterium | reverse complement strand
GCCGGCAAGCCTGCTGAAATGCTGGAAAAGATCCTCGCCGGTAAAATCAACCGCTTCTACTCCGAAGTCTGCCTGATGAACCAGCCCTGGGTCATGGACGACAAGACCACTCTGGCCAAAGTCGCTCCCGCCCTCAAGGTCAAACGCTTTGTCCGCTGGATGGTCGGTGAAGAACTCTGATTCTTCATACTTGACTTGATTCAAAAGCCCGGGGTTGATTTCCCGGGCTTTTTTTATTGCACTCCGGGCTTGTGTGTAAATCAAAGAAGATCACAATATGTTGAAAACTCTTGAAATCATTACTCCGGCAACTCCGGAAGAGTTCCAAAAACTCTGGGAACTCAATTCCAAGATCTTCGCCGAAGAATTGAAGATGCGTCCTTCTTCCCGGGAACACTTTCTTGTTGACAAGTTTCACCACAAAAACATCTACCGTGCCGCGTACGACAGAGAAACAGACTCTTTTGCCGGTATGATCTCCGCCCACTGGCAAGCTCCCTACTCCGCAGCAGAACACTTTGGTGAAGCCGTCTGCACTCCTCCCCCGGAAGGAATGCTTGCAGAAATACGTCTCTACGCTCTGCTCCCGGAATACCGTCACACCACAACAGCCTCCCAACTGGCAGTTCCTCTGCTCCAGGAACTTGAGCGGCAGGGTGTTTCCGAAGTGATCATTTCCGGAATTTCCAATTTGAAACCCTTTTACGAACACATCGGATTCCACACAGCAGGTTCCCCCGTCCCGGCCGGAGACACTCTGCTTTATCCGATGCGGGGAAAACTCAAACTCATTCTTTCCCGCTGCCGGAAAGCTCTGGAGCGTTACCATTCAGCATCCGGCAATGAGTAAAATCCGGAACAATATAGTATTTACTTTTACTTTGCAAGCTCTTGTAAAAAACACAAAAGAGTGATATATTATAAAAAATGTTGTCCCGATTCCGGGCGTAGTGTAAAAATATGTTCCCAACAACAGGAGATACAGAATAATGGCTGCAAAAAAATTCCGCGTGCAGATCGCCTTTGACGAGTGCAAAGGCTGCGGCAGATGCCTCAAGGCATGTCCCAAAAAGCTGCTCGCCGTCGGGAGCGCACTGAACAAACAGGGATATCTGGCAATTACTGCTGAGAATCCTGAGCTTTGCATCGGTTGCGGTTCGTGCTTCTATCAGTGCCCTGAACCGGGTGCCATCACCATTGTGGAAATTACGGAGTAATATCACCATGGCTTACAGTAATTCATTGATGCTTAAAGGAAACGAGGCTGTCATTCACGGTGCGCTCATTGCCGGATGCGACTGCTATTTCGGTTATCCTATCACCCCCGCCAGCGAAGTTGCTCACTCCGCCGCAAAACTTTTCCCCATGCTGAACCGGGTCTTTCTGCAGGCAGAATCCGAAATCGGTGCTATCAATATGGTCATGGGTGCCGCCGCAGCCGGTAAACGCACCATGACCGCCAGCTCCGGTCTGGGTATCAGCTTGAAACAGGAAGGCGTCAGCTATATTGCCGCTCTTGAACTTCCTGTTGTCATCGTTGACATCACCCGCGGCGGCCCCGGTCTTGGAAATATCGGACCTGAACAGTCTGACTATTTTCAGGTGACCAAGGGCGGCGGCCACGGCAGCTACCGTTGTCTTGTGCTCACTCCCAACAGCGTTCAGGAAATGTGCGACATGGCCCGTACCGCTTTTGATCTGGCTGAAAAATACCGGATGCCCTGCTATATCATGGCAGACGGTGTTATCGGTCAGATGATGGAATCTGTGAGATTGCCTGAGCCCGAAGATCGTCCCTATGATCCTGAGTGGAAAATGGGTAAAGTCGTTGACGGCAAGGCCAATATCGTTACCTCCATCTATCTGGAACACAACGATTTGGAAGCCATCAACCACAAACTTCAGGCCAAATACGCCGAAGTCGTTGCCAATGAACAGCGTTCTGAAGAACTCTATACCGAAGATGCTGAACTTGTGATCGTTGCCTACGGTATCTGTTCCCGTGTGGCTGCCGGTGCCATTGAACAGCTCCGTGCTGAAGGGTACAAAGTGGGTATGCTCCGTCCCCAGATGGTGTGGCCCTTCCCCTCAGATGCTCTGATGAAGATCGCAACCAACGGCAAGTGCAAAGGCTTTATGAGCCTTGAACTTTCCGCCGGACAGATGATCGAGGATGTCCGTTTGGCAATTGAATGCAAAAAGCCCGTCCACCTTTACAACCGTATGGGCGGTAATGTCCCCAGCTGCGACGAAGTGGTTGAGGCGGCTAAAAAAGTTCTGAAGGAGATTTGAGCAAATGAGCGAAAAAATAAAATTCGGCCGTTCCCCGGTGTTCTTTGATCCCTTTGAGCGCCGTCCGGGCCCCATCAAGAAAAACATGCACTACTGCCCCGGCTGCGGCCACGGCATTCTGCACAAACTGGTGGCTGAAGCCATTGATTATCACGGCATCCAGGGCAAGACCATGTTCATGGTTCCCGTGGGCTGCGCTGTATTCGCCTACTACTACTTCAACGTGGGCGCCATTTCTGTGCCCCACGGCCGTGCGCCTGCGGTTGGAACCGGTGTTGCCCGTGCGGTGCCCGACTCCTATGTGATCTCATATCAGGGCGACGGCGACCTTGCCGCTATCGGTTTCAATGAATTTCTTCAGGCGGCAAACCGGGGCGAGAAGATTTCCATCTTCTTTGTGAACAACTCCAACTACGGTATGACCGGCGGTCAGATGGCTCCCACCACTCTGCCCGGTCAGAAGACTGCCACCACTCCTTTCGGCAGAAACGTCCTTACCGACGGATTCCCTGTCCATGTGGCAGAAATGGTCAATACCCTCACCGCTCCCATCTACATCGAGCGCGTGGCGCTGACCTCCACCGCCCGGATCATGAACGCCAAAAAAGCGGTCTTCAAAGCCATTGAAAACCTGAAGAACCGCAAGGGATTTTCTTTCGTTGAAGTCCTTGCCCCCTGCCCGGTCAATTTGAAAATGACCGCCGATCAGATCAATGACTTCATTGAAAACCAGATGATCCCCGAATTTCCTCTGGGATGTATCCGCGACCGCTCCGCCGAAGTTGAAAACGGCACTGTGCCTCCGGCTCCTGCCCACGATGTTGAGAGCGTCAAAAAGGTTCTCTTCCCCCCGGCTCTGGAAGATGCCGGCAGCGTGAAAGAGAATACCTCAGAGATCTTCAACCGCGAACTGCGGGTCAAGATGGCAGGTTTCGGCGGTCAGGGGATCCTGAGTCTGGGTATCACCCTTGCCAACATGGCACGTCTGCGTAACTTCAACGTCAGCTGGATGCCCTCCTACGGTCCCGAACAGCGCGGCGGCGCCGCCAGCTGTGCCGTGATCGTCAGCCGCAACCGGATCCCCTCACCCATGATCTCCAAAGATTGCGATTTGCTCATCGCCACCACCCAGACGGCTCTTGACAAGTACATCGGCGAACTCAAAGAGGACGGGATCCTCATCTATGACAACACCGCTGTCACTCTGCCTGAACTCCCCGCCGCCATGACCAAGGTGGGCGTTGACGCTGTGGGCATTGCCACCAGAGATGTGGGCAGTCCCAAATTCGTCAACTCCGTTCTCATCGGTGTGCTTTCAGTGGTCCTTGAGCAGCAAGGTCTCCTCAACGCTGAAGACCAGGCTGATTTTGAACAGGCATTCACTGCCGCTGTCCGTGAAAAGTTCGGTAAGAAACCCGGTGCTGTTGAATCCAACGCCCAGGCTTTCGCCGCAGGCCGTCAGGGACTCAGCAAATGAAACTTCTTTCACTCATCATCACATTTTTGTGTGTTCTGACACTCAGCGCAGATGCCGTCATTGTCATCAAAGGCAAAAACCGGCGTTCCTCCCTCAAGATCGAGGACCGCTCCGGTCTTACTGCCAGAGTACGCAGATACAACACCAACACAGAGATCGGTTTGCGTCCCCGGAAAAAAACGCAGACTGCCAAACTGACCTTCAAGGTGCTTGCTGATGATGAGTTCACTTTCACCCTCGGCGGCGGTTATACCCGCACCGAAGGTGACAGAAAAGATGTCTTTGAGTGGATCGACTGCACACTGCTCCGGATCAACGGAAAGGACCTGATCGGTCCCAAAGTTGAAAAGGGAGGTAAAAAGAGCGAAACTCTTTCCCGTCCCAAAGCTCTTCCGGGCAGTGTCAAACTGAAACGCAACGATAAATTGACTCTTGAGGTCACTTTGCGCGCCACTCCCAAAAAAGAGGCGAAAAAGCGTCAGGCAGAAGGTTCCATGAGCAAACGCCAGAAAGAACGCGCCAAACGCGAAGAGGCTAAAGAAAAAGCCCGCGCCGAAGAAGAGGCACGGGAAAAGAAGGAACGCGAAGCCGTGGCTGAAGCCAACAGAAGCGTCCTTGAAAAACGTTACGGAATAAAAAGTAAAACAAAAGAAAAGTCCGGTGAGGCAGCTGAGAAAAAGGCTGAAACTCCGGCGGCCGCCCAGGAGGAGCAGGAAGCTCCCGAAACTGGTGACGGCGAATAAAATAATGCAGGGAGTGGTGCAAAAAGTGCAGCACTCCTTTTGAATTATCTGACATAAAAGCAATTTTTTCACATAACAAAATAAGGTTTAAGAAATGGCTGTTTTTCTTCCTTTCCGGGGCATTCTGCCCCCCGTTGAGCGCGCTGCCAAAGTCGCCGCTGTCCCCTACGATGTGGTCAACACTGCTGAAGCCGCTGAACTGGCAAAAGGCAACCCCTGGTCCTTCCTCCACGTTTCCAGACCTGAGATCGATCTGGAAGAGGGGATCGATCTTCACGACGACAAAGTCTACGCTCAGGCAAAGATCGCTTATGACAAGCTCTGCGCCGAAGTGCCCCTGACTCAGGATGAAAAACCCCACCTCTATGTCTACCGCCTCATCATGAACGGCCGCAGCCAGACCGGTGTCATCGGCGCCGCCTCTGCCGCCGAATACAATTCAGGGGTCATCAAGAAACACGAAAAGACCCGCGCCGACAAAGAAGATGACCGTACCCGTCATGTCATGACGCTGCGTTCCCATACGGGTCCTGCCTTCCTGACCTATCAGGACTCCGATGACATCGACGCCATCATCGCCGATGAAATGGAAAAGGCCCCCCTCTTTGACTTCACCGCTGTTGACGGGATCCAGCACACCCTGTGGCGCATGGATGAAAACCGCAGCCGCGAACTTTCTCTCTGGTTCAAGAAAGAGGTGAGCTGCTTCTACATCGCCGACGGACACCACCGCAGCGCCGCCGCCGCCCGTACCGCCGCCGAATGCGCCCCCAACAACCCCAACCACACCGGCACCGAAGACTACAACTACTTCCTGGCTGTGGCCTTCCCCTCAAAGCAGCTTGCCATTCTGCCCTACAACCGGGTGGTGCGTCATCTGAACAATCTTTCCCCTGCCAGTTTCCTCACCATGCTGAGCGAGAAGTTCATCATCTCCCCCGCCGCCAGCGGTACCGTTGACCAGCCCGGAAGATTCAACCTCTATATCGCCGGCGAATGGTATCAGGCTGTCCCCACCTTTGATCTGAAAAAGCTGGGCGTCATTGAAAAGCTGGATGTGAGCGTTTTGCAGAACTATGTTCTCAATCCTCTTCTGGGCATTGAGGATCCCCGCACCTCCAAAGAGATCGACTTCATCGGCGGCATCCGCGGCACCGGCGAACTTGAGCGTCTGGTGGACTCCGGCGACTATGCCATCGCCTTTTCCATGTATCCCACCACCGTTGACCAGCTGATGGCCATTGCAGATGCAGGCGAGATCATGCCTCCCAAATCCACCTGGTTTGAACCCAAACTCCGTGACGGACTGGTCTGCCACAACTTCTGAAGAAACGGAAAATGTTGACTATGAAAAGCGATCTGCGTTTCGGTTACTGGGAACACTGGTTCAAACTGGAGTACCACATCGGAACTTTTCTGAAAGAGAAGTTCGGTCTTAAGGTGGAAAAGGTGGATTACTCCAAAAAGAACTACTACGACACAGTGGATGTGCTCATCATCAGCCAGAGCGGTGTCAATGACTACATTGAAAATGACCGTGACCGGCTCCATGATTTCGTCCGCAACGGCGGTATCTGCTGGATCATGCACCAGGATTGGCGGCGTTACACCCCCTGTTTCCTCCCTGAGGAAGCAGGACGCCCCCTGCTGGTCAACCGCTACTCCGCCACCCTGGGCGGACGCTTTGACAGCTGCACCTACCTTCAGCCCTGGGTCGAAGAGAGGGGCAGAGAGCTTTTCTGCGTCCCCAACGATATCACCCCTGATGAAATGGTCTACTGGGAGCTTGACGCCGACAGCTTTGAAGCCATCGGCATGCACGAAGCTCCCGCCCGGGTCAGAACTGCCGCCACAGCCGCCCTCACCAATGTGGAAAAATGGGAGGTCCTCGGCAGCTTCATGGATGCCGCCATGCCTGACAACAGTGCTCTTGTCATGCAGATGAAGTACGGCAAGGGACTCTTCCTCTGGAACCAGATCCTCTTCCCGGAACGGCGTCTTGAGGAAAACGACCGGGTCATGAAGTTCTGGGAGCGTTACAGCGAAAACGCCCTCAATTACTTTGACTCGTTCCGCAAAGGCGAAAAGGTGGTTCCCCCCGCTCCCCGTGCAAAGAACATCTCTGCCGGCAAGGCGTGGAAAAAGACCATCACCCACTTGCACAGTTTGGACTGGTACGCCGCCGACAACACTCTTGCAGACATCAACGCCGCCATGCGTTATCTCAAATTTGACGTGGCGGTGCTGGGCTTCAAAGATGCGCTGAGTTATCACGATGCTCCTGATTACGAAAAGTTCTGCGATGACAAAGTGACTCTTATCCCCGGCATGGAGTACCACCCCTTCAACTTCCAGAACCCCATCAGCCAGAATGCCTATCACATGCTTGCCATGGGTGTCCGCAGCTGTTACAACCGCTTCACACGCTCCCTCTTTGACGATGCCGATGTGGATGAATATGTGCGGAGTGCTCTGGAACACATCAAAAAAGAAGGGGGCGCCTCTTGCGCCACCCATCCCGATGATGAATACTGGCGCAACTACGACTTTGACGCCGTAGATATCTACGACTGGGATTTCGCCCGCCGGGGAGAAGAGAAGATCGAAGACCGCCCCTTCTCTGAAAATCCCGTTCAAAAGGCGTGGATGGAAGGCTCTCACATCACCCTGATGGCTTCTGTGGACATGTGGGGCATTGCCCGGCTCCGCCGGAATCCTGTGTGCAACTTCATCTGCTACAACGGCGATATCACCAGAGAAAATCTGGTCAAAGCCATTAAAGCCGGTCACGTCATGGCCTCTTTCGGCGTTGAAACAGCCTCTGTGGCTCTGGGAGAATATCTCCCCGGCGACACGGTCCCTGTTTCTGCACTTGCACAAAAGATCAAGTGCTCCTTCAGCGCTCCTGAAGAGCTGACCGAACTGCGGCTCTGGGGCGGGGACAAGATCCTGATGAGTGAAATGCTCCCTGCGGGAACCACTTCTCTTGAGCGCACCATTGAGATCGCTCAGTACACAGATGCGCCCTATTTCCATCTGGAACTCAGAGGCAAAAATGCCCATCTGATTTCCAATCCCTTCTTTGTGAAGTAAGTCCGAAACCCTCAAAGCACTCCGGAGTCACTTCCCCCTGGAGTGTGTTTATATTTTTTCTGTTAAAAAAACTCTGCCGCTCTCCGTCCCCGGAACTGTGCCTTTTCCGGGAACGTTGAACTGCAAATGCCAAAGGAAAATCCTCTTATGCTGAAATGCAAACTGCAGCTCCTCGGAGCGCTGCTCTTTCTCTCCCTTTCTCTCGCAGGCGCCCCCCGGTATCAGGTAACTTTTCTTACTGATTCCCCGGATCCCCGTTTGCGGAGAGTCCTCAATCTTGAAACCACTGCCAAGCTCTTTGCCACCCGTCTTTCACAGACCGTGAAGCAGGAGGTCAAAGTCGTCCCCTTTGAGAAAGCTGATGCTGAAACCATCTTTCTCATCACCCGCGAAAAGGTCATGGGCGGCGAATACGAAAAAATCCTTGAAGGACTCCCCAAAGACAGTTTTATCATCCGTTACCCCATTACTTTCAGGGGCAAAAAGAATATCTGTCTTCTTATGAGCCGGGATGCCTGGGGGTACTGCTACCCCGGGAACTTCTTCCTCAGAAAATATCTGGGAGTTGACATGGTTTTCCCCGCCGACTTCGGATATGTGATCCCGGATAACTCAAAGTGGAAGATGCCCGCAAAGATCAGCGAAAAAGAAAGTCCCGTCTTCAACACCCGTGCCTGGACCATGAACGTCTTTATCGACAAGGAGTTCGCCCGCATGAGTCTGGGTGAAAGCCGCCGCAACATCTCCTGGCATACTTTCGGCAGGGTCATTGATCCTAAAAAGTACGGCAAAACCCACCCTGAATACTTCCCCCTTGTCCGGGGCAAACGTTACAGCAATCCCTGGAAACAGCGCTGCGACTGGTCTCCCTGTGTGAGCAATGCTGAAGTTCAGAAACTTTTTGTGGACTACCTGGTGAAAAATCACGAAGCCAACGGCAGCGATGCCGTTGAACTGGCTGTCAACGACGGCGCCGGACGCCACTGCGAATGTTCCGGATGCACCGCATGGGACAACCCGGCGGAAAAGGTCAAAGGATATTACTCCAACCGCTACTTCACCTTCTACAAAAAAGTCCTTGATGCCGCCCGGAAGATCAAACCCGGGGTTAAGGCGGTCATTCTTCTTTACAGCGATGCCACAACTCTTGTCCCCACTCAAGTTGAGATCCACCCCGGACTCATCGGTATGAGCACCAGAGAAAACACTCTGCGGAACTTTTCCAAAGCCGGAATGAAGCATCTGGGTTTCTGGGAACATCAGCTGGACTATCTTTATCCGCTCCCCCGCCACTATCCCAAGGCGATGAAAGCCAAACTGCGGGAGATGTACAGCATCGGCGTCCGTGAATACTTCGGCGAGGTCTACATGATCGCCGCCGCCAATGCCCCCAAACAGTATATCCTGGCACGGCTCCTCTGGGATCTGAACGCCGACACCGAGAAAGTCCTTGAAGAGTACTGCCTC
The DNA here is from genome assembly GCA_017629975.1 of Lentisphaeria bacterium. GTDB lineage: Bacteria > Verrucomicrobiota > Lentisphaeria > Victivallales > Victivallaceae > UBA1784. The sequence goes on along the minus strand of JAGBWB010000043.1, from coordinate 1,907 downwards.
AAGGCCTACGGGCCTCAGGCCGGTCCTTTCATGAAGCGCTATTACGACACCTGGGAAAAGATTTATGAGCAGGAGTGCGAATCCCGGAAAGGCAAGCCCAAAGCCCGTCTGATGGCATATTCTGTGGAGTGGTTCTCAGGCGTCCGCGCCGAAGATGTCAAGACGCTTGAAAATTGCCTCAAGCAGGCTGAAAGCTCCAGGATGAGTTGCGATGAAAGAAAGCGTTTTGAAGTTGTCAAGACTCACTTTTCCTACATCCGCTGCCTTATGGAAAATTATCTGGAAAGTCAGGCGCTCCGCAACGGCAAGTATTCCGTGGAAGAGATCAATAAAGCCTATGAGCGCGCCCTTGCCCGTGATGCCGCTTTCATGAAACTCTGGAAAGAGGTTGTCAGCAAGGATAAACTGGGTTTCTACCGCCGGGTGACTGTTCCCGGCAAGCGCAAGAAAACCGACATCGTTTCCAATCTCTACCGGAACGCTGTCAACGCTTATATGCACGAATCTCTTGAGATCGCCCTGCGGAACCATCAGCAGAGCGCCTGCAAAAACATGAAGCGCGATGCCCGGCTCAAATACTGGCAGGCGGCTTTCAAGAAATATCCCGCTCTGCTCCCCATTGCCATTCTTATGGGCGAAAACTCAGGAACTCAGCTGAAAAACTACATTCAGGACGATCAATTCAAAGAGGGTACTTCCGGCGATCCTGCCGTCAAGGGCAGTTATCCCAGGATGAAACACTGGTACTTCTATGACCAGATCGGCGATGTCCTTTCCGACGAATACAAGAACCACTGGAAAGTTGTCCAAAACAGCAAAGGCTCCAATCATATGTGCTTCGGCGATGGAAAATATCCTGAAATGCGCCAGTACATGTATCTCCACGCCGGAGTCTACCGTTTCTCCTGCCGCCGCATGGGAGTCAACACCATGAGTTTCAACCTCTATGTGGTCCCCAATCTGCACAAAGGGGCATTCAAAGATGTGATGACGCTGCGCTCCTACCGGGTCAGGACTCCTGCAATCTTCAGCTGCAACAATCTCCCCGCATCCGGAATTCAGTCTGTGCGCAAGAGTGTGGTCATTGAAAATGAGGGGTGGTACTGCCTTTACATCGCCACCCCCACCCGCACCCCCAATACATGGGACAGCCTTATGGATGTAAAAATGGAAAAACTCACCCCTTAAGTTTTCCCTCCTGCTGCAAATCCCTCCCGGAGAAGTTCCGGGAGGGATTTTTTTATCTTTATTTTCGTCCCGGAAAAAAATCAGCGATTTTCCGCGATATTCCGGTTGCATTTCAGAATTTTAAGGGTATATTATCATATTATAAAATATCGTATCGGTAAAATTCTAAAATATAGAATTAATAAATGAACAATACTTTGTATAACGGCTTCAAACTGCTGGACTTTCTGGCTGTTTCAGCGGAATTGGTCTCTGTCAAAGAATTGGCGGAGCACTTTCATCTGCCCAACAGCCACATCTGCCGCCTGCTGAAAACTCTGGTGGAAACGGGTTATGTGGAACAGGATCCCGCCACCCGCAAATACCGGATCAGTTTGAAAATACTCAACCTCGCCCACTCACGGCTGCAAAGTGAAAGATTGCCGGAACTGGCGCGGCCTTATATCCGCAAACTGGCACAAAAGCTGGATGCCACTGTGTTTGTCACCCGCTCCTGCTGCGGGGGACGCTCCCTCATCATCGCCACAGAATATCCCGATCTGGCTTTGCAGAACAGCACCACAGTAACAGGGGCGCTGCACTCCCCCACAAGTTCAGCCTGCGGTCAGATCTGCGCGGCCTATGCGGCGCCTGACGTGCAGACGGCGCTCCTTGATGAGACCGATTGGAGCGCTCCCGGAGATTTTCAGAACCGCCGGGAAGCCTTTGAAAAAGAACTT
>JAGBWB010000042.1 GCA_017629975.1 Lentisphaeria bacterium | reverse complement strand
CATCCGTTTCAGCTTTGAATTTCTGACCGGGGAAAACAACCTGAATCTCCCCCTCAATATGCTGGGATTCACCGTCTTTGCCGGTGACGAAGATTGTCCTTTTGACGATGAAGCGTTCCAGCTCTGGCGCTCTCTGGGCGTGGCTGAAGCCCGCATCGCCAAGCTCCCCAAGAAAGACAACTGGTGGGGCCCCGCCGGTGTGACCGGTCCCTGCGGACCCGATACCGAAATGTTCTACTGGACAGGTCCCCTGCCGGCACCCGAAAAGTTTGATCCCGAAGACAAGCGCTGGGTTGAGATCTGGAACGACGTTTTCATGCAGTACAACAAAAACGCCGAAGGCAAATATGAACCCCTTTCTCAGCGCAACGTTGATACCGGAATGGGACTTGAACGCATCACCGCTGTGCTTCAGGGCAAAAAGAGCTGCTACGAAACCGAGATCTTTGCCCCCATCTTTGCCGCTCTGGACTCCGTCCGCGGCGTGGAGTGGGTCGATCCCGCTGAGCGCTGCGCCTCTGAGCGTATCATCGCCGACCACCTGAGAGCTTCATGCTTCATCATCGGCGACGGCATCACTCCCGGACGCACCGATCAGGCATACGTTCTGCGCCGCCTCATCCGCCGCGCTGTGCGTGAAGGCAAAAAGCTGGGTATTGAAGAGTGCTTCTGCGCTCAGGTCGCCGACGCCGTGATCACCATGTTCAAAGAGATCTACCCTGAACTGACTGAACGGCGCGATGTGATCCTCGGCGCTCTTGAGAAAGAGGAAAAACAGTTCGCTTCCGCTCTTGAAAAGGGAACCAAAGAGTTTCAGAAACTCATTGACAGAGTTCCTGCCCACATCGCCAGAAAGGTGATCTCCGGCAAGAATGCCTTCAACCTCTTTGAGACCTACGGATTCCCCATTGAGCTGACCGTTGAAATGGCGAAGGAACAGAACTTTGAAGTTGATATGGAAGGCTATGAAGCTGCCTACAAGAAACATCAGGAAATGTCCCGCGCCGGAGCCGAACAGAAGTTCAAAGGCGGTCTGGCTGATGCTTCTGAACAGACTGCCAGACTTCACAGCGCCACCCATCTGCTTCAGGCGGCGCTCCGCAAAACTCTGGGCGACCATGTCTGCCAGAGAGGCTCCAACATCACCGCTGAGCGGCTGCGCTTTGACTTTTCTCATCCCGAAAAGGTCACTCCCGAACAGCTCAAGGTGGTGGAAGATCTGGTCAACGATGCCATCGCAAGAGATCTTGAGATCGTTTGCGAAGAGATGGATCTTGAATCCGCCCGCAACCGGGGCGCCATGGGACTTTTCGGCGACAAGTACGGCGAAAGAGTCAAGGTCTACACCATGGGCGATGTGAGCTGCGAGATCTGCGGCGGTCCCCATGCGGCAAGAACTTCTGAACTGGGCAAGTTCCGGATCCTCAAGGAAGAAAGCTCCAGTCAGGGCGTGCGCCGTATCAAGGCTGTTATTGAAGGTAAGTGAGTTTTTGCTCATAACTCCCGGAGCGTAAGGAATTTCAGAAAATGAATGAAAACGATTTGAAAATCGGTGAAAACGAGGAAGCCTTTGTGATCACTGCTGTGGGGCGCGCCAACTTTGAGTATGCCGTTCCCATCCGTGAACTGGTCAACAGCAACGAAGGGAAAAAGTCTATCCGGCTTGATCTCAAGGATTGCACCGCTATGGACAGTACCTTTATGGGAGTCCTTTCCATGGGGGCGCTCAAGGCTGAAGACAATGGAACCAGGTTTGAGATTTTCAATGCTTCAGATACCTTGAAACGGCTTCTTACGGATCTGGGAGTTGATGAACTTTTTTCTTACAACACAGGCTCCCCCGGTGAAACGGGCAGCGCCGCAGGCGGCAAAGCAGATATGCTGACCACTGCCGAAACAGTGGAAGAAGCACACCGGAAACTGGTTGAAGCTGACAGTTCCAATGCTGAGCGCTTCAACGATGTCATCAACTACGCCGCCGCTGATGTTGAACGCTTGAAGAAAGCCGGACAGGAGTAAGTAATAAATTTAATGAAAACAAGTCAGTTTTAAGCTGTTCATTGTTACTAAAGTTTCCCGTTAATAAAATTTAAGGACTGAGAGAATGAAGAAAGTATTTGTTTCCATTATCTGTTGTGCCGCTGCCGTCTGCTTCATGGTCAGCGGTTGTGCCGATCCCCGGATCACCAATACCGGAAGAACTGCTATTGAGCAGTTCCTTCTGACCACCGCAGTTGACCGCACCGTGAGCAAGTTGGATTTTCGTATGCTTTCCGGCGAGAAGATCCGGATCGATTACGGCAATTTGACTCCTCAGACTGACAAGAATTATGTTCAGGCCATCCTGGAAGCCCGTCTTGCCGCCGCCGGTGCCATCATCGCTCTCAAAGCTGAAGAGGCAAAATTTGTGCTGCGTCCTGTGAGCGCCGCTCTTGCCACTGAAGACAGCAAGATCATGCTCGGTACTCCCCAGCTCCCTGTTCCGATCCCGGACATGAGCTTGAGTCTTGTCATTCCTGAACTTCCTTTGTTCAAGCGCGTCAACCGTTATGGACACTGCAAACTTGGAATTGAAGTTCTTGATGCCAAGACCAACAAACAGATCAGAGTGATCGGTCCTGCTGTCAGCAGTTCCATTTACAGCAACTGGGTCGTTTGTTTTGTCCCCTTTGTGACCAGAGACTTTGAGATGGGCGATCACGGTCCCACCAAGATCTATTGGTTTGAATAATTTTTAAGTTTTCGCTTGAAGTATCATACAGAAATTCAAGGAGTATCAGAATGAAAAAACTTTTCGTCCTCGCTATTGCTGTGCTGGCTCTGACTGCCGGTGCTGTTGAGTACAAATTTGAATTCAAAAGCAACAAACCCAACATCGTGAAAGCCGGTGAAGAGATCACCTGGTCTGTCAGCGTGCTTTCCCGTGAAAATGCCAAGGCGGCTTTTGCTCCCCTCAAAGGAGTGAAAGTTCTCTGCCGCGTTATCGCTGAAAAGAACCAGATCTCCCGCAACACGGTTGTGACTGCTGATAAGCCTTTCACCGTCACCGGAAAACTGACTCAGCCCGGATGGATCTATCTGCGCTGCAACCTTCTTGACGAAAAGGGCAAAGATCTCAAGGTCAAGGATAAACGCGGTAAAATGAGTACCGTCTATGGCGGTATCGGAACTCTGGTCGAACCTGAGAAGTTCAAGGTCGGCAAAGAGGAACCCAAAGATTTTGACGCTTTCTGGAAATCCCGCCGCGCCATGCTGGATAAAGTTCCTTTCAACGCCAAAGTCACTGAGCTCCCCAAGGCTCCCAGAGGCTTCAAACTTTATGATGTTCAGCTTGACTGCGCCGGCGGCATGCCCATGTCCGGCTATCTCTGCGTTCCTGTGGGCGCCAAACCCAAAAGTCTTCCTGCTGTGCTGAGTTATCAGGGGGCAGGTGTCAGCTCCAGCTGGGTCAGCTGCAACAAGGGCGCTATCACCATGAACATCAACGCCCACGGTATCCCCAACGGCAAACCTGCCGCATTCTATCAGAATCTGGGCAAAACCACCCTTAAAAGTTACTATCACAAGGGCAAAAATGACCGTGAGAAAATCTATTTCCACGGCATGTATCTCCGCGTGATGCGTTCTCTTGACTATATGAAGTCCCGCCCTGAGTGGGACGGCAAGACCCTGATCGTTTCCGGTTCCAGCCAGGGCGGCGGACAGGCTATCGCCGCTGCCGGACTTGATCCTCAGGTCACGCTCTGCATCGCCGCGGTTCCTGCTATGAGCGATCACTCCGGATCCATTGCCAACCGTCAGCCCGGCTGGCCCCAGTTCTACAATGTTTCCGGCAGCAGAAAGGCCGATCCCAAAGTGGTTGACGCCGTTGCCTATTATGATAATGCCTTCTTCGCCCGCCGTATCAAATGCGAAACATGGTTGACCACAGGTCTCTTTGATACCACCTGTTCACCCTCCAGCGTTTATACGGTTTTCAACAATCTTGCCGCTAAGAAAAAATATATTGATATCGTCCCCGCTGCCAGCCACAGCGGTGCACCTGCCAGAAAGGGACATGCCAGGATGAGAGATATCATTGACGGTAAATAATTGTTGAATATTTTCCAAGTGTAACTGCTGCTTTTTTTCAAAAGGCAGCAGTTTTGCTGAAAAGACAAAATTGGTCACAAAAAAGGAGTTTTTATGAAAAAGATCGTACTTTTTCTTTTTACGGCGGCATTTCTTGCTCTCGGAGCAACGGAATATAAGTTTGAAATCAAAAGCGACAAGCACTG
>JAGBWB010000041.1 GCA_017629975.1 Lentisphaeria bacterium | reverse complement strand
GGTTTGCATGGAGCCGTCTTCTCCACAAAGATTTGTTCTTTGTGCAGCATCCAGTAGCCGCACGCCCCCAAAATGAGGACAAAGAGAAGTCCGGCAAAGAAATAAGTTCTGCCGGACTTGGTCGGGTAAGTTTGCATAATACCTCCATTAGATTGATGTTTTTCAGAACGGGACTATCCCGTCCGGGGTATTATGCCTGAAAAAGTGGCAGTTTTAAGTAAAATAAGGCTGTTACTATTTATTTCGCCCAAGTTCACAACTTGTAGGCATCCGAGGGCGATCTGCAGGAAAGATACAGCTGTACGGATAGAGGCTGACGGTTATTTTTTATGGCTTGAAAAGTGGATAATGCAGTGCTATTTTGTAATGTCGTCAGAGAAAAAATTCCCCACAAAATTCCCACAATGTGGAGTATGTTTTTTATCTGTAAGTTGTTTAATAATTGCAAGATGCAGAAGATCAGGCGGTTATCAAAATGTGTTCAGTGGGTCCATCTCCCACCACCATTTCAAAAACAACGCACCTCAACCGGGGTGCTTTTTTTTTGCATCCGGCAGTAATCCGTATTCTGACTTCAGCAGTTCAAACAACTTTTCAAACTCATTCCATGCTACGACCTGACAGGAAAAGTCCACATCATAAGTTGTTCTGGTATTACCCTGCAAATTGAATCGTCCGCTCCAATAATCCCTGGCAAACGCTCCAATCAGCATAATATCTATGGCAAGCTGCTCTGAGGCAGAGGCAACGATTTCTATCAACTCCTGCTGGATATTCATTGATCACCTCTCAAAAATCTGTTGAATATCTCTCCGGCAATCTCCGTGCAGCGCGGATCATCTTCGGCAAGCAGATCCGCATAGATCAGAAGGTAGGGGATTTTATCAAATGTTCTGCACTCCGGCCAAAAAGGAGTACGGATTTCAATATTGCCGTTGATATCTTCTTTCCAACGGTTTTGGGCTGCGCAGAGATTGATGTTTCCGGTACGATAAGCAAGGAGACGGTTACTTTTCAAAAGATGCAGTTGTTCTGCGGCACTTTCACCACCTGCCAGCATCGGGTATTCAAGATAGTTTTCCGGAACAGTTCCGCGATAACAGCGTTTTTTAATGCCGGGCAACAACTTATCCCGATAGTAATCGCACCATTTACCAATGGTTTTATTACGATCTTTCCAAATCCATTTCCCGTCAGCATCAATCAGGTGTCCGCTTTTTTGCAAATCAGCCATAATGTACCCCACCGAGCCAAGACTGACACCGCTGTATTGAGCAAGATTGCGATAGCTCCAGTTCAGGGCTTCCGGTTCGGTCAGTAAAAGGAATAAGACTTTTAAGCCAGTCTGAGAAAATGCCCGTCCTGCACTTTTCTGCTGTTCGATTCTTTGCGGTTTGGCACAGTTGCTTATAAGTATTGCAACGCCGGGATAGCGGATAAACATATTTCCGGCTGCGTCTGCGTATTGGATTTCCTTGTTACGCAGTATTTCCCCTTGCTGCGGAGAAACGTATTCTGTTATCAGCAGTTTATCACTTTCCCATGGAGTTTGAATAATTTTCTGTAAAACAGCAGTCGAGATATATTTTTTTGCATCAACACGAAGTACTGCACAACCATTTTGCAGAACACCGTCTCCATCAGGGACAGGGAGCAGAGTTAATTGAAACGGCTCCTGCTTCAAGGTATTCAGAATGGCATTGATCTTCTCTGTGACATTGGTTATAAGTTCGTTCATAAGAAATCTCGTGTTCATATTTTATAACAGTTCACAATTTGTGAACACTATAATATAATGAACATTGTAGTAAAAGTCAAGTAAGGTCAGAAGAATATTTCAAAGATGCATAAAATAAGGGGGGCAATATGTGTCCATCGGGACCATCTCCCACCACCATTTCAAAAACAACGCACCTCAACCGGGGTGCTTTTTTTTTGCTCTGTTTTCGATTCTCGCAGCTGGTTGCAGCTGCGAGTTATTCCGACGCCGACGTTTCGGCCCGCCCCAACTCCCTCAACCTTTTTTTACCGGCCTTTGTCGGGAACAGCGCTTAAGGAAAAAACTGTTTCAGCAGATATTATACTCTTGTAATGCCGTGATTACCTGATCGATCAAGGCTTTTGTTTCGGCTTCAGAGATATTAACTGCGGCTGCTGTTTTTATCAAGTCGGCATCAGTGATATTGCGTCCTTTGCCGTTGACCATACAGGTTTGTTCGCCATTGATACCTGCACTTGGTGTGAGGTCATAGGCAGGAGCAAGCTGCCACCGGTACTGTTCATTCAACAGGAATGAAAAGTTCTTACTGTGGTCGTCTTTATTGCCGCTTTTGACATTGAAAATCATCCGGCGTACCATTTCCACCACGTCGGCATGGTTTCGGGTCAGAATCCAGGTAAGTTTCAGCAGATTTTCATAATCAAGGGAAGCAAAGCGGTGGGAAGCGTGGAGCAAACCGCAGGCGGTGTGGGTATGGACTTTGCCCTTTGGAGTGCGGTCAAAACGCTGAACTCCGAAGCATCCGCGTCCGTCTTTCAGGGGGAACAAATGTGTTTCCGGCATGGTGATTCCGGCAGCTTTCGCCGCCAGAGAGTAACGGTATTCCAACTCTCCGGAACTCTGCGGATCGTGCTTTTCTGAAAACTTGATGATCCACGGAGTAAAACCGTCAGGGACACTCTTTCCGCCATGGATAATCTGTTTGCGGTCGCTTGAAACACAGGCAACGATTTTGGGACGGGCTCCCCCGGATGAACCATTGAGTTTCAGCAGTTCATCAAGAACGGCGCTTTCTTCGCCGTCAATAATCCGGTCAACCTCACCGGAGAGTGAATCAAGTTCAACATCTCCATAAAGGTCAGAAGCCTCTGCTGCCGGTTCGTATTCCAACGCACCCATTGGATTTTCCCCAATAAGCGAAAGCCGGTCAAGGGGCGTTATTTCGGCATAAGACTTGCCCATCTTGCGGAGTTTGCGATCAAGGAGCAGGCAACCCCACCCATCAGGCAAACTGTCGTTAAAGAGTCCGGAAAGTCCATCAAAGATATGTGATTTTTCTTCAAACACTCCGGCTTTCAAAGGCAGTTTGAAAGGAGACAACTCAATGCCGCTTTTCTGAAAGTCGGGAGAGTATTCAAAGAAGATACGCTGTTTGTCCTGAAGCAGCAGCCCGACTTCCTGACGGATGCCATACATATTCAAAAAGACTTTGAGTTTCATTTTTTCCTCGCTCTCTGCCGTACTTTTTCAGTTTTGAAATCATAGAGCGAAGCAGGGACATCAGCGGCTGCGAAGAGAGTTTTGAAATCATCCAATCGCCCCAGTACCAGAGCGATGCGGAGCAGATGATTGAACTGGACTTCTCCGGTCTTTTCAAAACGCTTGACTGTGCCTACTGCAATACCGGCTTTGTCGGCAAGTTCCTGCTGGGTGATATTCTGCTCCAAGCGCAACGCCTTGGCACACTGTGCCGTCTGAAGCATCACATCAGCGGGGGTAATTAAAAGAATACTGGTCATTATAATATCTCTTATTTATAGTTTACAATATATAATATACAGCAAAATGGCTGTAATTCAAGTTTTTTATTCAATGTTCTGTTCCCTTTACGGGCAGGCAAAACAACTTTATCAGAAAGTTTTTACAGACCGCCTGATCTTGTTGTTAAAGCCTTACATCTTGGCATTGCTGATGTGGCGGAATGTCCAGTAAGTGACAATTCCATCCAATTTGTCCCTGATTGTCTTTGCCATTGTTTTCAATTCAGGGATTTGAGTTTCTTCAGAGAACAACAAAATGAAAAGAATTTTAATATAAAGAGTTGAAAAAACGGATAAGATGTATTAAATTATTTCCTGACAATGAATCTTTGCGAAAGACAGCCACTGCGCAACTGAAGCGAATTGGATGAAACATGGCTCGGAGAGAGCAAACGTTACATCTGAGGAGAGGCGAGGATTTTAGAGAATTTACAGAAAAAGTGTTACGCAGCCCTTCACATTACTCAAAAATAAATAAGAGAAAGCCCGTTCCAATGAAAAAACAAAATTTTACATTAATTGAGCTGTTGGTTGTTATTGCCATCATCGCTATCCTTGCCGCTATGTTATTGCCCGCTTTGCAGCAGGCTCGTGAAAAGGGACGGCGTTCAACTTGCGCGAACAATATTTCCACGATCGGTAAAGCCGTTTTATTCTACGCCGGAGACAATCAGGAATTTATTCCCTGCTTGCGCAGCGTGGGGAAGAGTACTCCCGGCGAAAAATGGTTCTTTCAGGAATTTCTTGCACCATATCTGGCTGATGCCCAAACTATTTATATCGGACGCATAGCGGCAAACGGAAAGAAAAGTAAATTTGCCTGTCCGTCCAGAGCGCATATTCCCGGCAGCGATGTCTATTCCTTAGGGTTTAACTCCGAGAAAATTTCAACCGCGATCTATCCCTCACTCCGTACGGCCAAAAAACACTCAAAGAGTATGATCGTTGCCGACAGCAGCAGTTTGTCCAATCACTATCAGCTATTCAGCAACGGTCGCTTTCACACGGGAACCAAATTAGGCAAATTCCCCGGAACGATCCACGCTAACGGCAGCAATTTGCTTTTTCTTGACTGCCATGTGGAATACAGGAAAATCGATCAGATCTTCGATATGCACACTCACGGTGCCAAAAAACATCCGAAGTATGCAGATTATATGAATTTCTGGTACTGGGAATAAGCAGGAAACAAAAAAATGAAAAAAATAATTTTGACACTGCTTCTTCTGTTCAGCGTTATGCTTGCTGCGGCGGAACGGAAGAGCGTGATCTCCGGAAAAACGGAGAAAATCACGACATTTGAAATCGTGGTGGAACAGAAGACGCCATTGCTGGATTATGCGGCAAACGAATTGCTGACTTTTCTGCATAAAGCTGCCGGCATCAAAGGAAAAATCGTTGCAAAACCCTCCGGGGAGCTCTTTGCTTTTGTTTTGGGAGACTCCCCGCTTTCCCGGGCCGCCGGAATCAATGTCAACACCCTCCCCGCTGAAGGGTATGTCATCCTGCGCAAAGGGAATCGCCTTTTCCTCGCCGGACGCGATGACTCCAAAACTTCGCCGAGAAAAAATCACTACTGGCAGACTTACAAACGGGGAACGCTGAGCGCCGTATATGATTTTCTCGAACGTTTCGCCGGGATCCGTTTTTATTTCCCCGGTCCCATGGGAACCATCATTCCGAAAACCAATGGGGTATCTCTGCCGGAAAAAATCTCCATTACAGAATCCCCCGATATGGATCAGCGCATCTTCTACCAGGGAAACACCCGGAGTTATCCCGGTTACGACTCCCCCGACGGAGTCAAGGGGAACACTTTGACCCGTTCCCGGCTGCGCTTTTCAGAGGTGAACAATTTTTTCGGACACGGTATCAATGCGCTGGACTATATGGGCCGCTTCGGGAAAACGCACCCGGAATACTTCGCATTGATGCCTGACGGCAAACGTTACAGTGATCCCCGGCAGAAACATCCCGGTCAGCTCTGTTTTTCCAGCTCCATCCGGGAGATCATCTATCAGGACGCCAAAGCCTATCTGCTGAATCGCCCCGCTTCTGAACGGGGTTTGAAAAGCTGGAAATTCAGGACCCCCGGGCTCATCAATCTGAATCCGCAGGATGCATTTTACTGGTGCGGCTGTGAAAAATGCCGAAAGATCGCCCCGCCGGGAAGAGAAGTTATCTACCGCGACTTCAAATATGCCAAAAATGCGAGCGACTTCTTATGGAAATTGGCCGCCGAAATCGGGTTCCGGCTGAAAAAAGAAGGCGTCCCCGGCAGGATCTCATACAGCGTCTATCCCCCCAAATATCAGCTGCCCTCCTTTGATTTGCCGGACAATCTCTATGTGTACATCTGTACAAACGGTCAGGGCGCAGATGACGCCGAAATAAAAAAGATCAAGGCGTGGAGTCAGAAACTCGGCAGACGGCTGCCGGTTATGACCTATGCCCTCGGCAAGCATATGCAGAAAGCCATCCCGGGCATTCCGCCGATGATGCCGCACGGAATAGGCCGTTTTATTGATGCCAACAAAACTTGCATCGATGGCGGATTCTTTGAATCAGAAAGCGACACCTTCATTTCCCAGTACCTGAACTACTATGTCCTGTCAAAAAAATTGTGGGATAACAGCGCAGATGTTGAAAAAATACTTGATGAACATTACTTGCTGATGTTCGGAAAAGGCGCGCCGATGATGAAGAAGATCTACGAATCCCTGGAATATCTGTGGGTCGAAAAAATTCTCGGCAAGCCCCAATTCGGTGCTTTGGGCCCCAGAAACAGCGTTCCGGACGAACAGCAGCTCTGGACGCAGCTCTACTCCCCGGAACGAATGGCGGAATATCTGAAATTGGTCAGGAGTGCCGCCGCGGCGGCAAAGGATGACAAAGAGGCCCTTCAGCGCATTGAATTCATCCGGCGTTACCTGCTGGGCCCCATCGAAGCGGAAATAGAAAAGTACAGAGCTTCTCAGTCGGCACGGGATTCCTGGTTTATTTCCTGTCCCGGAACCGTCTGGCTCCGGCCCCGTTTAGGGGAAATCAATGAGGTTTCCACCAAAGTTTCAGTCAAAAAAGATGGTTCTGCACTCCTGGTCACCTTTGACTGCGAAGAGCCTTTTATGGAGAAATTAGCGGCCAGTCAGACAAAGCGCGATTCTAAGGGAATTGATTTGGATTCCAGTGTGGAGTTTATGATCAATCCTTCCGGTGACAGGAAAAATTATTATCAGTTCATCGCAAATACCAATGGGGCGCTCGCCGATTACAAGGTGGAGTACGGCAAACGGGGCGATAAGAATTGGAACAGTTCTGCAACGGCGGCAGTGACAAAGCGCCGGGACGGCTGGAGCCTGACCTTGCGCATTCCGCTGAAGGAGCTTGGTGAAGTGAACGAACAGGCAATGCCGGTCAATTTCTGCCGCAACAGGATGCTGAAGGGGATCGTCCCCAAAGAACTCCGTTATCACTGGACACCCTTCTCCGGAAAACTCAACGGATTCCACGCTATTCCCAACTGGGGATCGTTGGTGTTAAAGCCGCAGACCGATGAAAAAGTTGTCTTTTACTATGACTTTTCCGATAAAACTCCGCTCTATATTTACCGCAAATGTCTGGCAAACGAAAACGACAAAGGTAAAATGATCGCTGAGCGCGACAATAAGGTCTTTATTTCCGGCGGGGCAAGTCTGCATCTGAAAAATGTGAAGGGGAATTTGCTCAATGTCGCGATTTTTCCCGGCAAGATTGGAGAAAAAATCCGGAAACCGGCGACCAGGTACCGCCTTTCGTGTTTCATCAAAACTCTGAATATTACCGGCAAACAAGGGGCGGCTTTATCTTTCAATGCAGATAGAATACGCTGCAGTGTTCCCCGCAGACGGCTTTCCGGAACACATCCATGGCATCGGTTGAGTGTTGAATTTAAAACGCCCGAAAACTTCGATCCGAAAATACGTCAGAGTCTGATTTTCTGGCTGCAATTCGCCGAGGGTGAAGTCTGGTTTGATGAGGTTAAAATTGAGGAACTGCCTTGATTGCATCTTTTCAAAAAATCAGGAGCAGTCAATTTCAACTGGTTAGCGGCACTAACCAGTTGAAGATTTTCCTTTTTCAACTTATTTTTGAGATACTTCCAGTATCTTCCACTTTTGCTGAAAATCACCAATATTTGATGCTTTTAGCTATGCTGTAATTCGGTGGTAATATACTGCATAGAGCCGTGATTTTCAAGTTAAAACGGTTATTTAATGCTTTTTCCCTTCCTGGAAAATCAGCCAGCTGGCAATGGCGTCGCCTATCTGATATCCCCCCTCGCGGGTCTGGTGCAGGCCGTTGTTGAAACGGATGACCTGACGGGAGGAACGGGCGTGAGCCGGTGTTTCAATGGTGATGTAACTGTCAACAGGATCAATGGCCTGATGGAGCGGAATGATGCTTATCCGCTCATCACCGAGAGATTTGACAAGTTTAGTGATCTTTCTGTTGTAACACTGGGCGTTCCGGCGGTACTGATAACGGGACTGCATACAATTGTAGTTCTTGCCGAAACCATCCTGACCGCATCCGAGAGGACAGGTGGTGACGCCCATGAGGGCATGAGGAGCCGCTTTACGCAGTTCAGCAAGAAGTTTCCGGGCGTTTTCCATGACTTCAGCGACCTTGACATCAAGATCTTCCGGACGGTGAATGAAAATATCGTTGCCGCCCAGCTGGATCACAATGTAATCAGGGGCATTGCCCCCGTTGATCTTCTGAAGCCATCCGGGGAGATCCTGCACCACCTTGCCCCCCTCAAGTTTCAGCAGAGGACTGCGGAGCCGGTATGCGTTGGATTTGGGGGTATCCACGATTCCGAGGGCACGCATCTGTTCGGCTTCTGCTTCGTTCTGCACCTCAGGCAGCTCCTCGGCGCTGTATACCCAGCGGCTGAGGAAACTTTTCCATGCAAAGCCGCCGTATCCGTCGTGCATCGCTTCTCCGGGAGCTGCCATTCTGCCCTTGTCGCTGTGGCTGCCCACGGGGGTGTAGTTGATAAAGCCGAACTCCTGCATCACATGCAGAATGTGGTCGGGGTAGCGGCATCCGACGCCGGAGTCCGCCAGCAGTGAAAGGGTGAACTTGCGTTCCGGATCTTCCGGCTCAGCTGCCACAACCACCTTGCAGGTGCCGGAAAGGATTTTTCCATAGTCGTTGAAAAGGCTCAGTTCCAGATCAAAAACCGCTCCGGCATCACTTTTTTCCGGCGTCCAGAACCAGCGGTGTTCCCCTTGAGAGCCCCGCTCGCAGCGGACTTCACAGGCGTAATTGCTGTAAACGGCGGTGTCAAGAACTGTTTCAAAGTAGATGTTGCATTCAATACCGGGGACGGCATAAACCGTTTCCGGCAGTGTCAGTTTCAGAAAAGGCGGCAAAGCGCCGTTGACGGCAGAAGACTCCATATTTCCTCAGTACTCCTTTGAGATGCTTCATGAATATTTCAACTCTTGTCAAACAAGGTTATCCGTATCGGAACCTTATCTAAATAAAAAGAGCTGCCGCAAGATTGCAGCAGCTCTTCAAGAAAAAACTTTTCAGCAGAAAGATTTCTTCAGTGCCCACAAGCCCAGAGCGGGATTGCTGATGTAGAAGATCTCTTCGCCGTCAACGACGTTGACGCCGTCTTTGAGTTTTTCAGGATCATATTTGGCTGACATTTCAGCCAGATCAGCGTATTCAAAACCCACGCTGCGGATCTCTTCGGCGGTGACGCCGGGACCGGGGCAGTAGATGATCTTGAATCTGCCTTCGCTGGATCCGTGGATCAGGTGTGCCGCAGCGCCCAGACTGTCACGGAGCTCCTGGTTCTCTTCAACCATCTTCAAGGTGTTGGGAGTGCCCTTGTAGCCGTATTTGCGGATGAGACGGTCATTTTCCTTGTCTTCACCGAACTCCTTGAGTCCGGGAGCAAGGATGATGAGTTCGCCGTCGTCGGCAATGGCCATACGGGTGCGGTAGACCGCCTTGTTGCCCAGCCAGGTGCTCTTGAACTCTTCGGGGTCAAGGAAGACCACCACCTTTTTCAAGGGGGCATCCAGCAGCTGCAAGTTGGTTTCAACACTGAGCTTGCATGCTTCGTTGAAGACTTCAACGCCGGTACCGGAGTAGAATCCGCGCATGGCCATCTTGCCGGTTTCATCGTCACGGGACATGACGGTGAGCATGTAGACCAGAGGCAGATCTTTTAAATAGGTATCAACGCCGTAGTTGAAAAGTTTGCGGACAGGGGAGTCGGCTCTGCCCATAATGGTCTCAAGTCCTGCGGCGGCGCCCAGGAAGTGAGACTTGTTGATGATATCAGAACCGCCCACACCCACCATAAGGTTCTTGGTGTAGTTCGCCATGCCCACCACTTCGTGAGGAACCACCTGACCGATGCTCAGGATCAGATCATAGTTGCCCTCAAAAAGCAGCTTGTTGACGCCGATCTTCACCTCGTAGTCCAGCTTGCCGCCGGAGATCTCTTTGATGAAGTCGGAGGAGGCAATACCCAGTTCCTTCACATCGTTGCGCCAGTCGTGAACTTTGAAAAGGCTCTTGGGGATCCTGGTGCCGAACATGAGGTTCAGCTCTTTTTCGCCCATGGGAGCATGGGTTCCCAGAGCGGGCATGATGTCGATGTGGCACTTGTCGCCGTAAAGCTCCCAGATGATCTCGGTGATCCTGCCCGCCTGAGAGTTCAAACGGGTGTGGTCGGGAGGAAGCAGCAGGAGACGCTTGATCTCCTTGCCGCTTTTCTCGATGGTGGAAATCACCAGTTCTCTGAGTTCGGCATCTGAAATGGCGGCGGTCACGCCGCCTTTCTGTGTGTAGATAGCCATGTGCGGGATTGCCTCAGACGGTGTAGGTTCCGGCGACGGTCTTGCCGCT
>JAGBWB010000040.1 GCA_017629975.1 Lentisphaeria bacterium | reverse complement strand
TGTCACAGGCTCAAATCCACTCACATGATTGAGTTCCATATTCTCTTTGGTGATCATCACAGCGTCAGGGTCAAAGTCAAAGGCATCAATGGGGGCAAACCCGCACAAACTGCCGGCGATAGCAAGGATACCCGAACCGCACCCTGCATCAAGGAGACTCATATTCTCTTTTTCCGCCCCCAGCTTGTCAATCACTTTCAGGCAGAACAAAGTCGTGGCATGCTGCCCGGTTCCGAAGCTCATGCCGGGGTCAATGGTCAGAACTTTCTGTCCGGGACGGTTGGGATTTTCCAGCCAACTGGGCAATATGAGAAGTCTTTCAGAGATCTCAATGGGGTGGAAATACTTTTTCCACGCCTCGCTCCAATCAATGCCGGAAAGGACAGAGCGCTGGATATTGTCAGCCTCGATCCCGATTTCTTTCCAGAAATCCATCTGTTCACGGATCTGCTGTTCCGCCTCATCGGCGCCCTCAAGCTCAAGACTGTATACCGTATGGATCACCCGGCGGTTTTCCCGGTCGATCCAGGTGCTGAATTCAACTTCAAGAGCAGAAAGCATCTCAGCAGCAAGGGCTCCGTCTGCGGAATAATCTTCAAAAGAGACACAATAGAGTGTTTCGGGAACTTTGGTCATTTTTCAAGCACCTTTGCAATTTTAGGAGTAAGCATCTTGGCGAACATATAGAATCCGAGGTCGGTTGCATGAACACCGTCAACAGTGAACTCGGTCCAATCCTCTTCATTTTTCCATCCGCCGTAGACAAAAGTGATATTCTTGTCGCCGGCTCTGCGGCGGCGGCTGACTTCGGCACGTTGGAATTTCCAGGATTTTTCAGCACTGGGGGCACGGGCAGTCAAACTGCCTGTTTCAACATATTCTCTGTTGAAGTGGAACTTTGAGACCACCATAATGGGCGTATCAGGATGTTTTGCCCTGAGAATATCGATCCCTTCACTCAAGGTCGTCCAGATGCCGGTGTTGGCATTGGCTTCATAGTCCAGTATGAACATAGCCGGATTTTCCACCTTGGCCAGCTGTTCAAAAACGTATGGTTCCCCTCTGCCGCTGCCGGAGAAACCGAAGTTGAAGAAAGGACGGTTCAAACGACGGCTGATAATATTGGTGTAAGCCATTCCCGGACGGTTGGCGCATCCCCCTTGAGTGATGGAAGTTCCATAAACAACAACAGGTTTGTCACACTTCCACGGAGTCGGGGCTTTGATCTCTGCATCCGCTTCAAAACCGATTTCAAAGGAATCGACACCGCAGTAAAGGGGGAAGTTCACGGTAAATTCCCGCATTTCTGCACGTTCGCACTTGAAGACATCCACCTCATAGGAATCGCTGTTGACCTTGATCCGGGAGGAGCCGCAAAAATACTGTTTACCGCCGGGTTTGCCCATGTAGATATCGAATCCGGAGGAACCGATCTTGGTGCAGTGATCCATCAGAGATTCATGACCGAGAGTCACTTTCAGACGGACAACTTTAGTGTTGCTGATAAAGGAAAGCTGTCCGCCGGCGGTATGCCAGGCAAGTCCGTTGACCGCTGGGGGCAAATTATCATCAAGATCAAAACGTCTGAAAAGACCGCCTTTTTTTCTGAAATAAAATCCGGTGAGGCGCAGGGGCTCATCATCGGCAGAAAACCACTTCATTTCTGTTTCATCCACATTCTTGACCGCCATATTGCGGTCAAACTTTTCAACGGCAAGTTTTTTTTCTGTGCTCATAAGTAAAAACCTTTCTCAATTCAAAGATATTTTCTTAAATATTTTTCCATAAATCTGCTGAACATATAGAATCCCAGATCAGTGGGATGAACGCCGTCAACGGTGAACTCCGTCCAATCCGGTAACACGCTCCAATCCCCCTGAATGAAATACACATGTTTGTCCCCTTTACGCCGTCTGCGCCGTACCTCTTCTTTCTGAAAAGCAGTCATCTCTTCAGCAGCGGCAGATCGCTGAGTCAGAGAACCTGTGGCAGCGTACTCTGCAATATAATGGAGCTTGCCCACAACGAGAATGGGAATTTCTTTGTGTTCCCGGCGCAGAATATCGATCCCCTGTCCCAGAGTGTCGCGCATCATCTCAGGAGTGACATTGGGACCGTAATCCAGCACGAACACAGCTGCACTCCGGACTCTTGCCAGCTGGGTAAAAACTTCAGGTTCCCCTTTGCCGCTGCCGGAAAAACCGAAGTTAAGAACAGGCCGTTTCAGGCGGCGGCTCAATATATTGGTCAGCGCCATTCCGGGACGGTTGGCGCACCCGCCGTGAATGATGGAAGTTCCGTAATAAACAACGGGAGTCTCATTCTCCCATGGAGTGGGCGCCGCAACAGCGGCATTTTCAGCAAGTCCTATTGACAGATGTGAAACACCTGAATAAAGAGGAAAATGAAGAGTATACTCCATCATTCCCCGGTTCATACCGTCAACAAGGCATAGATCAAATTCATTCTCCCCGATCTTCATTCTTGAAACACCGCAAAAATACTGTTTTTGCCCGGGTTTTCCGGCGTAAAGATCAAATCCGGCAGCTCCGATGCGGGTATTCACAGCCAGATGGGACTCCGCCAGAGGCGAAAACTTGATACGGATAAAGGGAGAGTCCGTCATGAATGCCAACTGTCCTCCGGGGGTATGGAGCGACAATTGCGCCACAGCCGGAGGCAATTGAACATTTTCTTCAAAACGGCGGAAAGGCTCCCCCGGACGGCGGAATTCAAATCCCGTCAATCTGAAAAAGGGGGCATCTGCCGTATACCATTTTATTTCAGAAGACATCTTCACTGAATCTCATTCAAAGACCATTCCGAAGAGACTTCAGGCTCCCGGGCGATCCACTTGCCGTTTGTAAAATCCGGAAAAGGCAGCACCTGTCCCCCCATAGCAGCCGACTGTTCAGAAAGGGCAGTCACGCTCATCCATGCGGCCACATCGTAAACATCAATAGGGGTTGGGATCCGTTTCTGCACTGCGTCCACAAAGGCACTTAAAACAAGGAAGTCCATACCGCCGTGTCCCCCCACTTGATTTTCCCGGTATTTTTTCCAGATGGGGTGGTCATACTTTTCGTAAAACTCATCCACTTTGGTCCAGCGGTGCTCCGTGTAGGGATTTCCGGCAAGATCGATCAGCTCTTCTGTTTTGCTGATACCTTCAACAAAGATCCCTTTCACATCCTCAAGCCAGATGCCTTTGGTGCCCTGGACCCGGCAGTCGCGGGAATAGGGACGGGGCAGAGAGATGCAGTGCCTCAGCATGATGGTTTCACCGTTGGCGCAGCGGATGACTGAAGTCACCATATCGCCCTGATTGTAGACAGCATCGATCCCATGAGCTTTGGCAGCGGCGGCAAAACCTCTTGCCTTTGAGGCAGTGGAAGAGATGGTCATAAAGCGGTTGCCCCGGTTGATACGCAATATTTTTGCCATGGGACCGAGTCCGTGGGTGGGGTACAGATCTCCGCATCTGAAACGGTTGTGAACAGCTCTCTCTTTATCAGGCGTTTTCCATGCCATTTCAGAAAGATCGTGTTCATAACCGCATTCGCAGTGGATCAGTTCTCCGAAAAGTCCCTGCCGAACCATGTTGAGAACCATCAATTCATTACGTCCGTAACAGCAGTTTTCAAGCATCATGCAGGAAACGCCCGTTTTTTCTGCGGAGTGAACCAGTTGCCATAATTCGTCAAGAGAGGCGGCACCGCCCACCTCAATTCCGGCATATTTTCCCTGAGCCAGACACTCTTCAGCGATTTTAAGGTGGGAATTCCATGAAGTGGGAATGAGCACAGCATCCACAGCGGGATCAGCAATAAGCTCTCGGTAATCATAATATTCCCGGGGCGCAGGCATATTTCCTTCAAGGATCTTTGAACGCAGCAAATCGATCCGGGACTGATTCACATCACAGATGGCAGTAACATCCATCAAATGAGTCATAAATTTCAAAGACGCCAGCAACGTTTCAGCCCGGGGACCGAGACCTATAATACCGATTC
>JAGBWB010000039.1 GCA_017629975.1 Lentisphaeria bacterium | reverse complement strand
TCACAGCAGGGATCACCCAGAGCAGCCACGCCGGATAACTGCAAAGAAAATTTCTCAACGGGTGACTTTGCTTTTTATAAATAATTTCCGGAACGATTTCCTTATAGTCCATAAAAAAAGTTTCCACCCCGTATCCATTGAAAAAACGGATCTCATCCTGAAACATTCCGGCGCTCCATGAAGCAAACGGGCACTGCGCCAGAGACTCCTCCTGAGGAGATGTCTCCGGTACAAGGGAACGGCACAAAGCCGAAAATTTTTCCACAAATCTGAAAACCTGAGCACGGTCTTTCAACAGGTATTCGATTTGTATTTCAGGATCATAACGCCTGTTGCTCTCAAGAAAAAAGACACCTGTCTCTTCTATGGCGCGGTCTCTGAAAATGTAAAAAATACTTTTCTTGAAAAACGGCATTGGTCCGGCGAGAACCACAAAAAGAAAACCGCACATTGCAGTCACAAACTTCACTTCGCCTTGAAGAAAAAAATAGAGGGCAAGTCCCATCAAACAACTCCCCGTAATAACGACGCTCCACGCCAGAATCAGAGGGAAAAGCCGCGCTTTTTCCGGAGCGGCTTCTCTGTATCCGCCGCTGTAACGGCACAGTTCAAAAACCTCTTCAAAAGGCTTTTGCCAACGCCGCGCGGTAGTCACTTTCAAAAGTTTTTCAACTTCATCAAGTTCAAAAACTTGCGTTTTCCCTACTGTTGTCACTACCAGTTTCACCATAAGAAATTATCCTCACGGTTTTTCAAGACCGGCGACAGCATAGTCGCCAGAGGGGAAGATCCTGACTTTCAGCACGACTGGATGCCGGTTGTTCCTGAGCTCCGCCTCAAGTTCAGGCGCTTTGAGTTCATTGAGATAAAAGCGGTCAAAGGGCCAGGTGAAACGGTACGCAGCAGGTGTTTTTTTCCATCCGTAATTATAGTAGATCCCTTTGACCTTCACAGCGATTTCACCTTTGCCGATCTTTGAAGGATCTTTTTCCAGACGCAAAACTTTTGCAAATCCGGAGGGTGTTTTTTCTATAACAGCATACCCTTTGCTCCCTCCCAGAGAATAAGTAAAACGGCTTTTTTTGTCAGCAGTTTCTATTCTGTACGGCAGAACCGTCAACCGCACATAGCGTCCGCGCATGGGGTCATAGGGGTCGTACACCGTGGCTTTGAACTTGAGTTCCACAGGCTTAACGGCAGGAAATTCAAAGCGCAATATCTTGCCCACAGGATACCACAGAATAAGAACGAGCGCCAGAGTATAAAGTCCAGAAATCCATATTTTTCGCTTACTCATCTTGAAGCCTCCCTGCAATATCTGACAAAGAACCAGTTGCTGACCATGAATCCGATCCCCAGCAGCACAAGTCCTGCAGAACGGAAAAGCACGCCAAGATCAGAGTCAAAAAAGCGGCATCCGGTAAGGACACAGATCATAACGGCTCCGCCGTTGAAAGCAAGAAGCGAGGCGCTTTTTATTCCTTTACGCATAAAGCCCACTCCGCCGATACCGAGACAGCAGTTGAAGATCATCCGCATGACAGGCTCGCGCCACATCAGAGGAATGAAACACACCAAAATGAAAAGCAGACTCAAACTCCGCTCAAGTGTAATGCGGCGTTTCAGGAACGACACAATGAAAATCGCTCCCAGAATAAGATTGCTCCCGTAAAATGTCCACATTTCAGCGGCGTTGCGGCTTGAATCGTAACTCCGGAAAAGCCAGTCAGTGCTGCTGCCCACTGCCAGAAGAACCGTCTGAACAGCAAAAGCAGGCACAAGCCAGGGATTTTTGAAGAAAGGTCCCTCCTCTTTCACAAGATCCATGCCGTTAACAAAGAAGATACTGCACATGAGCATGGCTGTGGATAAAAAGTAATACCTGTTTCCCCCGCACCCGGCAAAGAAAGAGATCCCCGCAAGTAGAGTCAGATAACGGCACCACACCTTGACCGGAGATTTTTCACGCAGAGAGAAAAGGAGCCACGGCAGCAGAAGCAGCACTGTCAAGTTGTTCCACCATGGCGTAATGTTCCAGCCATTCACCCAGAAAGAAAGGACCACATACAAAGAGGCAAGACCGACACTGTTGAAAATAAAAATCAGCGGCAGAGAAAGCAGAAGAAGCAGAAACATGAATTCATGGAGCTCTCCCCCTGTATGGTAGATCTGAGAAAGAACCGCTATCAAGGTCCCCGCACCGGCTGAAGTCAATACAGCTGACGCTTCACGCCACAGCTTATCTTTCCCTTTAAGAATGGTAAAATAGGAGATCCCCGTCCCGGCTGCCAGCGGCAGAGCTGCAAGGGCGATCCGTACAGCTTTCGGGAACATATCCCAGTTGTAGTTGAGAAAAAGAATGACTCCGGCAGTCACCATGACGATGCCGATGATACCAGAAACAAGAGCGAAAACTTTCTGAGGCGCCGGAAAGGCAGCCAGTCTTGAACGGTAATACTCTTCCAGAAGCGCGGCACTCTCACTTTGAATGATTCCCTTTTCTGTCAACCGGGGAAGTTCCGACAGAATCCATTTGATATATTGCTTTTTGTCTGCCATGTAAAAAGCCTCCAGTTAAAGCAGGATTTCTCATTATCCACTGACTATACTATACTGCAAAAAAGAAATTTTTCAAGAGTTCTCAGATTGCAAAAAGGCTTTTTTTAACTGCAAAGGAAATCTTCCGGCAGTCCCCCCATTCAAAAAAAAGCTCCCTCCGCTTGACGGAAGGAGCCTTTCTATGCCGCAGTCAATTATTACATGGACTGGCAGACAGTGATGACGATCTCACCGTAGATATCATCGGCAGAGCATCCGCGGGAAAGATCGTTGAGGGGCATAGCAAGTCCCTGAAGCACAGGACCGTAGGCCTGAGCTTTGCCCAGACGCTGAACCAGCTTGTAGCAGATGTTTCCGGCGTTCAGATCGGGGAAGATCAGCACGTTGGCCTGACCGGCAACAGGGCTGCCGGGAGCCTTGGACTTACCGACACTGGGAACGATGGCGGCGTCAGCCTGGAGCTCACCGTCGCAAAGGATATCCAGTTTATCAGCTTCTACGCGGCGGGCGAATTCAGCAGAGGCTTCACGGATCTTGATAAGCAGATCGTCTTCGGCGCTGCCCTTGGTGGAGAAAGAAAGGAAAGCCACTTTGGGAGTCTTGCCCAGGAGTGAACGATAGGTCTTGGCAGTAGCCATGGCGATATCGACCAGCTGATTGGCATCGGGGTTGGGGATCACGCCGCAGTCAGAGAAAAGCAGAACATCGTCACCGGATTCGGTGGGTTCGGCAAGGTCCATGACAAAGGTGCTGCTGGCACTCTTGATGCCGGGGGCAGTACCGATGCAGTGGAAAGCGGCACGGAGCATATCAGCGGTGGAAGCGATACTTCCGGCGACAAGACCGTCGGCAGCACCGTTTTTGCACATCATGGCGCCGAAATAGATGCGGCTGGACATCATCTTGACAGCCTTCTCAAGCTCAAGACCTTTGGCTTTGCGCTTTTCATAGAGCTGGTTGGCATATTCCTGAAGCAGGGGGGACGCCATGTAGTCAAGAGCTTCAAATTTGCGTTCAGTCACGCCGCCTTTGGCACAGGCTTCAGCGATCTCAGCTTCGGTACCGAGAACGATGACTTTGGCACAAACTTTCTCCTCCATAGCCTTGTTGGCAGCGACAACAACGCGGGGGTCCTGACCTTCGGGCAGAACGATGGTGCGAGCCACGGAACGGGCGCGCTCGGCGAACTTTTCAATTGCAGACATCTTGTCTCTCCTTAAATAAAGAGTTGTTAAAGAAAAAGCTATGCACCTAATATACAGCAAACCGGTGTTTTTTTCAAGTCATTTGGTGTCAAAAAATATTTCAACTTGCAAAGTTGT
>JAGBWB010000001.1 GCA_017629975.1 Lentisphaeria bacterium | reverse complement strand
CCTGAAAGGTCCCGTTATCATTGAAGTCATGACGGATCCGTGGGAAATACTTGGTCCTAAAGCTGCTTCCAAAAGATTGAAGGATGGAAGGATGGTTTCTGCGCCTTTGGAAGATATGGCTCCTTTTCTCCCCAGAGAGAAATTCAAAGAGAGCATGATCATTTCTCCGGATGCTGAGTTTGAGCAACTTGATTGAGAAAGTCAAAAATGTTGAAATGTTTTGATGGAAAACATATTTTTCTGACCGGAGGAACCGGCTTTTTCGGAAAAAGTATTCTGGATATGTTGAAGAAAGGATTTCTCAACAAAAGTTGTTTTACGATCCTTTCCCGTGATCCTGAAACTTTTTTGCGCTGGAATCCTGAGTTTGCCGGAATGGAGAGAGTGCGCTTTATAAAAGGGGATATCAGGGACTTTGATTTCCCTGACTGCAAGTTTGACGGCATGATCCACGGAGCAACACCCGCAGTGACCACGCTGCAGCCGGGAGAGATGAGAAACATTATCCTTGAAGGAAGTAAAAGAGTTCTGGAGTTTGCCCGTTATGCAGAGATTCCGCGACTTCTCTTTATCAGCAGCGGAGCTGTTTATGGTCCGTTGCCCTCCGGTGTTTTGAGGGCTTCTGAAACTTTTTCATGCGCACCTGTGACAGAGTATGGCATAGCCAAGCTTGAAGCTGAAGATATGTTTTTTTCTTCCGGGATCTCCAGCGTGGCGGCACGTTGCTTTGCATTTATCGGCCCCCGGTTGGATTTGAATATCCACTTTGCCGTGGGAAACTTTCTCAGAAATTGTCTGAATGGAGAGGAGATCATCATAAAAGGCGACGGTACTCCATTGCGTTCTTATCTTTACGCTGATGATTTGGTCCAGTGGCTCTTTACCATAATGGCGAGGGGAAATTCCGGAGAGTCCTATAATGTCGGCTCTCCGGAGGCAATTTCCATCGCTGAATTGGCAGCAGCAGTGGCGGCACACTTTGATCCGGCTCCTTCTGTCAGGATCTGTCGTAAACCGATACCGGGAGCAGTGCCCGAAATATATGTTCCTGATGTATCCAAAGCCATGAATGAACTGGGGGTGAAAGTCAATATTCCTTTCAGCGAGGCTGTTGAGTTGTGTAAA
This sequence comes from Lentisphaeria bacterium, assembly GCA_017629975.1. Lineage (GTDB taxonomy): Bacteria > Verrucomicrobiota > Lentisphaeria > Victivallales > Victivallaceae > UBA1784. Next base: position 7,849 of record JAGBWB010000001.1, on the reverse strand, counting down.
AATTTTCACAGAAAACGATAAAATCTCTTGGGCAAAGAGGCGTTTCCGGCAGACTGTTTTTCCGGAAAAATCACATTTGCTGAGTTTTTTACTTCACTGCGGTTGAAAATATTCTTTTCAAGAGTTATATTTAGACGGTGTTTTTTCTTTGTTGCGAAAAAAATCGACTCAGCTTCATTGTCAGGAGGAAACAATTAATGGATTGGCAGCAGCTTTATGACAGACTATATGCCGTGTACGGTGATTGTGTCTGTCCCCTGGTGCATGACTCCCCCTTTCAGCTGCTGGCGGCGGTGATGCTTTCGGCGCAGTGCAAGGATGAAAGGGTCAATCAGGTGACGGGAAAACTTTTTGCTGCGGCTCCTGATGCGCCTTCCATGGCGGCGCTGGAAGAAGAAAAAATCGCTGAGATCATCAAACCTTGCGGCTTGTATGCTGCCAAATCCAAAAATCTCAAAGGCGCGGCTCAGATGATCGTTGAACGTTTCAACGGTCAGGTTCCGGAAAATATGGAGGAGCTTGTACAGCTGCCGGGAATCGGCAGAAAGAGCGCCAATGTGCTGTTGGGGAATGCTTTTGATACTCCCGGATTCCCCGTTGATACCCATGTCAAAAGACTGCTCAACCGTTTGGGCGCCGTCAAAACAGATGATCCTGAGAAAATAGAAAAAATCGTCAACAGAGCCGTCCCCGCCGAAAGATGGACCAACTTTTCGCATCTGTTGATTTTCCACGGCAGGGCCGTCTGTCATGCCCGCACCCCTTTGTGCGGGGAATGTGTTCTCGCCGGGTTGTGTGCTTTCAATAAGAGGAAAAAATAATCTATGGGCTGGTTCAAAGATCGTTTCCGTCAAATAAAAAAGTTTCCCCGCTGGATCTATTGGCTGCCGGCAAGGACATTGCAGCTTTTCTGCCATACGCTCTACCGCATAAAAATAGATGATCCCGATAATCTGCGTTTTTCCACAGGGGGATTCATCGGCTTGACTTGGCATAACCGTCTGCTCTTTTTCCCCGCTATCATGCCCGCTGTGGCAAGAAAAAGAACCGCTGCCGTTGTCAGTGCTTCAAGAGACGGTCAGTACATCGCCGATCTGATCTCCATTTTCGGGATCCGCAGTGTGCGCGGTTCTTCTTCGCGGAAAGGAGTCAATGCTCTTCTTGATTCTGTGCGGGTCATGAAAGAAGAGGGGCTCAATGTTGTTTTTACCCCTGACGGTCCCCGCGGTCCCCGGTACAAAATGAAACCCGGGCCCATTATGCTTGCGTCTCTCACCGGAGCTCCGATCTGTCCCTTGAGCATCAATGCTTCAAAGTGCTGGTCTGCCAAAGGGTGGGATGGATTCCAGATCCCCAAACCCGGCGCCACGTTGACCCTGGTTTTGGGAAAACCCATACACGTCCCCGCCGGTATTGCCGGGGAGGAGTTGGAGCAGTGGCGTCAGAAAGTGGAGGATGCCATGAATGCCATCACGATTGATCCTGAAAAATAACAATAAGTTTTCAATATACATCAAGCTGAAGTTTTCAAAAAAGGAGAAAAATTATGCAACAGCTTTTCGGTGACAAAGTTCAAGATTATTACGTCCGTAAACTCAGAGCCAATGCAGCTGAGCGGAAAGCCCGGCTGGCTCAGATCAAGACTCCTGAACAGTTCAAGGCTTACCAGCAGGAACTGAAAGAAAAGATCCGTCTTTCTTTCCAGCTGCCCACTGAAAAGACTCCCCTGGCTCCCCGGATCACCGGGACTTTGCAGCGCGACGGATTCCGTGTGGAAAATGTGATTTATCACAGCCGCCCCCGGCTGCCCATTACTGCCAACCTCTATATCCCCGAAGGCGCTTCCAACGCTCCTGCCGTTCTGTTCCTTGCCGGACACTCTGTCAACGGCAAAGCAAGTGATACCTATCAGAGAGCGATCCTCAATCTGGTTGCCAACGGTTTTGTGGTTCTGGCACCCGATCCCTCCGGGCAGGGCGAGCGCGCCCAGCTGGTGGATGTCCCCAATGCGGAAGAGTTTGCCTACCGTCCCACTTTTGAACACAATATGATCAACAAACAGATGCTGCTTGTTGGTGAATTCTACACCTCCTGGTGCATCTGGGATGCTGTCCGCAGCTATGACTATCTTGAGTCCCGTCCTGAAGTCGATCCCAAACGCATCTGTATCACCGGAAACTCCGGCGGCGGCAATATGAGTGCTTTCATGTCCGCAGTGGATGACCGTGCTTTTGCCATCGCCCCCAGCTGTTATATCACCACCTGGCTCCACAACGTTGAAAACGAAGAGCCCGCTTGCGCCGAACAGGAACCTCAGTTCTTCATCGGACACGGCTGCGAAATGGGCGACCTTCTCCTTGCCAATGCTCCCCGTCCGCTGCTGCTGCTGGGACAGAAAAATGACTTCTTTGATGCCCGCGGAACCGCAGAGACTTACGAAGAGGTCAAGCATTTCTACGAGATGCTGGGCGAAGGCGACAAGATCCGGCTTTTCATCGGCCCCACCAGTCACGGCTACCACCGTGAAAACCGCGACGCAATGTATGAATTCTTTACCGAAAAACTGAACATGGGAACTCCCGTTGTGGAGAAAGATGATGTTCAGCTCTTCACCGATGCTGAACTGCAGGTGACTCCCACCGGTCAGACTGCTCACCTGGACGGCGAACTCATCACCATTGATTTTGCCAGAAATATGGCTGATGAATTCAAGGCCACCCGTCCCAAACTTTCCAAAGCTGAGCTTCAGGAAAAAGTTCGTGAAATGCTCCGGCTTGATGAAAAGAGCATCCCTGTGCCTTATCACCGCAACCTGAAATACCGTATGCAGGGCTGCCGTTTCTTCTCCCGTTTCGGCGTGGAAACAGAAGAAGATATGCTTGCCATTCTCCATCTGTATTCAGCTCCCGGTCAGTGGAAGAGTTTGCTCCACTTCCCCAGAGATTATGAACACACCACTATTTATGTGCCCCACGTTGACTCCATTGATGAAATGATAGAGATCGACTTCAAGGGCTGCGGTGAGGTCTTCGGACTTGACGTCCGCGGCGTCGGTGAACTGATGCCCTTGAGCTGCAACTACAACTCTGCTCATGCTCAGCCCTACTCTCTGCATCCTTTCCGTAAAGACTCTCTTTACAGCTGCTTTGATACGATCAACCGTGAGTTCTTCAGCTCCTATTGCTGCGACTATGACTACTCCGCTATCGGACTGATGCTCAATGAACCCTATCTGGGCGGCAGAGTCCGTGACATCCTCAGTACTGTCAAGCTGATGAAGCACAACGGACACAAAAAGATTGACATCATGGCTAAAGGTCAGGGTACCATTCCTGCCATCTTTGCCGCGCTCCTCTCTGATGACATTGATGAGATCTCTTTGATCCAGGCCCCTGAATCCTTTGACTCCATGCTCCGCACCCGGATCACCTATGTTCCTCAGTCAGTCATGCCCTGGGGCGTGCTGAAGTTTACCGATATGCCTGAACTGATTGAAGCCACCGGCGCTAAAATCATCAAGTAAGAGGAGAGCCTTTCATGTACGACAAAAATTACTTGAGAGAGCGTATCGGATCCATGCGGCAGGTGGCGGGGATCCGCCGCGCCGAACTGGAGGACGGTAAAGGACGCGGTATGCGGATCCTTGACGTAAACAACGGCAGCGGATTGAATTTTACTGTCTATCCCGACCGCGGTATGGATATCGGCGAAGCCTCATTCAAAGGTATTCCTGTCGCCTGGATCACCCCCAACGGTCCTGTTGCTCCCCAGTTCTATGATGCGGGCGGTCTCAACTGGCTCCGCTCCTGGGGCGGCGGTCTGCTCACCGGCTGCGGTTTGATGAATGTGGGCGGTCCCAACGCTTCAGGAGGGGAGGAACACGGACTCCACGGCAGACTCTCCCATACTCCTGCCGGTCAGGTCAACGCCAAGGCCGCCTGGGACAATGACGGCGTCTACCGCATTGAACTTGACGGAGAGATCAGAGTCAGTCGCGTTTTCGGTAAAAATATTTTCATGACCCGCAAGATTTCCACCGCTCTGGGCGAAAATGCCATCACCATTGAGGATGAAGTGGAAAATCAGGGATTCCGTCCCACCCCCTTCATGCTGCTTTACCACATGAATTTCGGATGGCCCCTTGTGGATGAATGCACCACTCTTACCATGCCTGAACATAAAGTGGTTCCCCAGAATGATATCGCCATTTCCGGACTCGGAGAATGGAACCGCATGGGGGAACCCGATCCCAATTGGATCGAGCAAGTCTTCTATCACCAGCTTCCCGCTGATGAAAACGGACTTGCCAAAGTTGTGATGAGCAACCCCAAATTGAAACTTCAGGTCACAGTGGAATACCGTGTGGCAGAGTTGCCTTATCTGGTTGAGTGGAAGCAGCTGGGACAGGGTGAGTACGTTTGCGGACTTGAGCCTGCCAACTGTTTCCCCGAAGGTCAGGCGGCTATGATGAAACGGGGACTGCTCAAAAAATTGCAGCCCGGTGAAATTTCCAGATCCTACGTCAAAGTTTCTTTTCAGGAATTATGAGCAGCTGCATCAACTGCCCCCGGCATTGTCCTGCCAGACCGGGAGGATTCTGCGGGGCAGGGGATGAAGTGATCCTTTCACGGGCGGGACTCCATTTCTGGGAAGAACCCTGCATCAGCGGCACAAGAGGCGCCGGGACGGTTTTCTTTTCCGGATGCAATTTGCGCTGCGTCTACTGCCAGAATTATGAGATCAGCAGCTGTATGCAGGGAAAAGCTGTTTCCATTGAGCGGCTGCGCGAGATCTACTTTGAACTTATTGCACAGGGCGCCCACACGATTGATCTTGTGACGCCCATGCATTACAGCGATCAAGTTTTGAAATCTCTTGAAGAGCCGCTTCCTGTGCCGGTGGTCTGCAATACCAACGGGTATGAAGATCTGGAAAATCTGCGCCGCTGGGAGGGGAAAGCTCAAGTTTATCTCCCCGATTTCAAATATTCAGACAATGCCGCTGCCGGAAAATACAGCAGTGCACCTGACTATTTTGAAAGAGCTTCTGCCGCAATAAAAGAGATGTTCAGGCAGACCGGAGTCCCTGAATACGATTCTGAGGGCATTATGACAAAAGGGGTGGTTGTCCGCCACCTGATGCTGCCCGGAATGTGGCGCAACACTCAGGGGGTGATCGATTTTATCGCCTCCAATTTTGAACCGGGCGAAATTGTCTTTTGCCTTATGCGGCAATATATCCCCCACGGCAGGGCAGGGGAGTTTCCGGAAATTGACAAGCGGGTCTCTGATGCCGAATATGAAAGAGCGGTCAACTATATGACAGACTCCGGTATTGAAGACGGTTTCATTCAGGATAAAGAGTCGGCTGACAGTGTTTTTATTCCTGACTTTGACGGCTCCGGAGTGTGAACGCCGCTTTAGAAAATAAGAAACAGTTTTGCAAAAAAAATGGTTCCTTTTTCTTTTTTGGCTTGTATTTTCAGTTGAGAGGTGTTATCTTAACCTCTGTGATGGTAGATTCCCTCTCAGAAATAAATAAAATTAAAGGATTGATGAGAAATGAAAGTTTTGTTTGCCGTTGCCGTTTCCACCGTCATGGCTGGAAGTCTTTTTTCTGCTGAAGCTCTGAAACCTGTTTCAGTTGCTGATTTTACCGGTTATACCAAGAGCGCAAAGAATATTGAGAACGGTATCCGTTTTACCGGGACACGCTTTCTGTCTTATAAATCGGTAAAGAGCATTCCCATTGATCTCAAGAAAAAGTACCGCATTTCCTGCGAATACCGTATGGCTCCCGGAAGCAAGTCTGCCGCACATCTTTACTTTGCTCCCATCAGCTATGACAAGAAAGGACAGGAAATCAGCGCTACAGGCCAGTATTGTATCAAAGGAACCGAAACGGTCCTTGCCGCTCCCGCCAAGAAAGGCGACAAAGTTGTCAAGATCAAGAATGGTGCTAAATGGTTCGTTCAGTGGGGTGCCATTGCATTCAATGCAAAATCTGATTTTTCCGACCTGCCCAACAATGACTTTATCTACATTTCTTCCATCAAGAAGAATGGAGATGTTTGGGAAGTTTCTTTGAAAAATCCTCTTGCCAAAGACTATCCTGCCGGAACCAGTGTTCGTGAACAGCGTGCCGGTGCCTCTTATCGTTACATATTCTATGCCAAACCTCAGAGTGAGTGGACCAAGAGTACCCAGGTTATTCAGGGTGAGAAAAACGAAACTGCTCCCGGTTATGCCAATGCCTGGCGTCTTGGCACAGTCAAGGCCGGTATTGTTTTCTTTACCAACGGCAGTCCCATTGATATTGAGATCCGCAATATCAGTATCGTTGAGGAAAAATGATTCTTTTTGAGTCTGAGCGTTCCGGCAAGCTCTTCCAGAAAGTTCTGGAACTTGCCGGAATTTTTTGTGCCTCAGGGGGCAGGGCGCTTCTTGTGGGAGGCGCAGTCCGTGATGCTCTGCTGGGCAGAAGTGTCAAGGACTTTGACCTTGAGATCCACAATCTGAGCGCTGATCGGGTTAAGGAACTTCTGCAAGGTGTATGCGAAGTGGATGCTGTGGGCGTGAGTTTCGGCGTCATCAAGGTCAAGCATTTGGAGTTAGACATCTCTCTGCCCCGCAGAGAAAATAAAACAGGCAGAGGCCACCGGGGATTTCTGGTTGAAGTCGATCCGCAGTTGAGCATCGCTGATGCTGCCGCAAGACGGGATTTTACCGTCAATGCCATCATGTATGATCCTTTGTCAGATGAAATCCTTGATCCCCACGGCGGAGTGAAAGATCTTGAAAAAAAAGTCCTGCGCCATGTCAGCAGTCACTTTTCTGAAGATCCTCTGCGTGTGCTTCGCGGTATGCAGTTTGCCGCCCGCACAGGCTTTGCTTTTGCGCCTGAAACAATTGAATTGTGTTCGCAGATCAGTCAGGAGGAACTGGCTGTTGAAAGAATCGGGACGGAATGGGAAAAAATGCTCCTTCAGGGAAAATTTATTTCCCGGGGACTTGATTTTCTGAAAGAATGCCGCTGGATCAGTTTTTATCCGGAGCTTGAAAATCTGTCTCAGGAAGAATGGCACAAAACGTTGCTTCTGCTTGATAATTGTGCCGGAGTCCGTCCGGAGGATCGGCAGGAGGCTCTCCTTTTTATGAGTGCTGCTCTGGTTTCAGAACTCTCCCCGGAGCATGCACGGCGTTTTTGTCTCAGACTGTGGAACAGAAATGAACTCATCAATAAGATCGTGGCGCTTGCTGCCGCCTTTGGAGAACAATGCAAAGGAGCCCCCCCTGATGACTCCGGAGTCAGACGCCTCGCCCTGCGTCTGGAAGGTGTCAAGCAGCTTTCCCTTTTGCTTCAGGCGGCAGGCTTGGAAGAGAAAGCTGCCGGAATCGCTGAAAAAGCCCATCGGTACGGTCTCTGGCAAGCTGCCCCAAAACCGCTCCTGACCGGGAAACACGGGATCAAGCTCGGCGTAAAACCGGGGAAGGAGCTTGGAATACTTATGAAACAATGTTTTGAAGCGCAGCTTGACGGTCTCTTTTTTACGGAAGAAGAGGGAATCGCTTATCTTGAAACGCTGCTTTCATGAAAATAAGACCGTAAATTTCATTTCCTGTATGGAGACTGTAAAAAAAGCCGCCGCAACGGCTGAAAAATGAAAAAAAAGTCATGGTGGATAAAAAAATATCTGAATACACCTTGACTTTTTTTCAAGATGGCTGTATATTATATAAAAGTTTAACAGGCGGAGAGTTTTCCGCCACAATACTAAAACAAAAATACAAGAAGGTGCAACAATGATCAAAGTTGGTATCAACGGATTCGGTCGTATCGGCCGCATGGT
>JAGBWB010000038.1 GCA_017629975.1 Lentisphaeria bacterium | reverse complement strand
TGCTACCTGTAAGGTAACAGCCGAAAACGCTCCCTTTATCAGATCGAAGCGAGGGCGCTTTGACAATTTTGAGGAGTTTTGAAATTGTCTCAAAGTAATATACTGTATATTTTTCAGAAAAACAAGAGCAGAAAAAGAAAATTTGAAAAAAAACTGCCGCCCGATTCATTCCGGACGGCAGCTTGAAAAAAGTTTTTTTACTGGCAGTCAAGCAGTTTGGCGATCATCTTGCGGAATTCATCCGCAGCGGGGGAGTTTTCCATCCGCACGAAAGGAGCGCCGTTGTCGCCGCCCTGACAGATGGCAGGGTCAAGAGGCAGTCTGCCCAGGAAAGGCACATTGTACTTTGCGGCAAGCTCTTCACCGGCACCCGTTGAGAAGATGGAGTGGACTTCGCCGCATTTGGGGCAAATGAAGGTGCTCATGTTTTCAACGATGCCGGAAACAGGGAATCCCAGCTGGTTGCAGAAGTTCAGGGACTTTGCCACATCAGAGGCCGCCACCTGCTGCGGCGTGGTGACAATGACCGCTTCGCCGCTTTCCAGCAGGTTCTGGCAGACGCTCAGGGGTTCGTCGCCGGTGCCCGGAGGGCAGTCAATGACGAGAAAATCCAGTTCGCCCCAGTTGACTTCGCCCAGAAGCTGTTTCACCACAGCGATCTTCATGGGTCCGCGCCAGATCACAGGGGAGTCGGGAGTTTCAAGAAGCATTCCCAGAGACATGACTTTGAGAGTTCCGGCGGTGATGGGTTCGATCATTTCGCCGTCGGAAAGGGGCTGTTCGGACTCCATGTTCACCATCTTGGGGATGCTGGGGCCGTGGAAGTCCACATCAAGAAGCCCCACTTTGTAGCCCTCCATGGAAAGTCCCATGGCAAGGTTGGCGGAAACGGTGCTTTTGCCCACGCCGCCTTTACCGGACATGACCACGATCTGCCGTTTGATCTTGCTCAGGGCAAGACGCATTTTCCGGTCGCCGTCATCTTCGCACTTGTGTCCGCAGCTGGAACAGTTGCCGGCGCACTTTTTTTCTTCTTCGCTCATTTTCTTCGATTCCTTTATATATGTGAAAATTTATAATGATGAAGTTACAGAATGATTTTCCTTGCAAGCTGTGCCGCAGAGGCGCCCTCTTCCAGAGCCGCAAGACGCAGAGTGAAGCGGTAGCGTCCGGGGTTGATCTCGTACTCGGGGCGGACATCGGGTCCGCAGGTGGCGGTACCGAGACCTCTCTGGCGGCAGTCGCAGTTGACAAAGACGCCATCTTCCTCAACAAGTTCCCCGCTGTGGAGTTTCCGCCAGAGCTGATCGATGGAGTAGCGCAGAGCGGAAAACTCCATGGTGCCGGGGGCGGCGATCAGGAGTCCGGCGCCCTCGCCTCCCTGACGGAACGCGGCATACTCAACGCCGGAGCGGTTGCCGTTTTCCTGAGGCATGATGTAGGGCACGAACATCTCTTCAGCAGTGGTACGGAACCTGCCGGGCCAGCAGCACGCCTTGCGGTCGCAGTAGTTCTCATAGGGTCCCAGACCGTAGTACTCCACGCTGTTCATCTTTTTGGGGAGTTCCAGAGTCACGCCCAGACGGGGGAGTCTTTCAAATTCAGCAGGGACCTGATACTCAAAGAGCGCCTCAATGGAGCCGTTGGGCAGCGCCTTGAAGCACTGGAAAAACTCCAGTTCCTCCTGAACGATCCCCGGCGCCCGGACGATGGAGTGGAGTTCAACACTGTCGTTTTTCACCCGGAACTGATCGGTAACGACCTCCACTTCATCCAATCCCTTTTCGATCCAGCGCCAGAGCATACCTGCCTTGCGGGTGGGTTTCTCCTCATTTGATTTGCGGTAGGGACGGTTCTCAAGATTGGTCTTGAGGATGATCCCGTCATTATCTGTTGCGGCGCGCCAGAGGTTGAAAGAAAATCCCTGCTGAAGAAGTTCGGTTCCCTTGTATTTCAGAGAGAAAAGTCCGCCGTCGTTGAATGAAGCCTGAAGCTCCCCTGCGGCAAGCTGTGCGCTGCCGGGCATGGAAGAACAGGTGCATTCAACAGCAGTTATCTGAGGAACATACTTGTAAAGGGCGGGTTTGATCTCAAAACAATCCCACGCCGTTTCAAAACCTTTTTCCGCCCACAAAGTATCATATTTCTGGGTGAAGCTGACCTTGACAGTACACTTCTGACCGTAAGTGACAGCGGGCATCTCAAGAGGGAGCTTGGTGCGCCAGCGGCATCCGGCATTTTCAGGCGCGTTGAATCCGGAGCGGTCATCGGCGCCTGCAAAGCCTGTGCCTTTGGGCAGGATCACCGGCATGGTCTCAACGCCGGAGCGGACCTCTTCGCCATCCACAAACAAACTCCAGTTGAGCTGAAGATCGTCAAGGGTAGTGAAGTGACGGCAGTTGATGACTTCGATATTGCCCTGCTCATCCATCTTGCGGACCTTGACGGGACGGGCAAGGTATTTGAATTCATAAAGGGCGGGGTGCGGCGTTCTGTCGGGCCAGACGATACCGTCGGTGCAGAAGTTGGCGTCATTGGGCTTGTCGCCGAAATCCCCGCCGTAGCACCAGTATTTTTTGCCGTCGGGGAAGGTTTTGGTGATACCGTGATCAAGCCACTCCCAGATGAATCCCCCCTGAACGCCGGGGAGTCTTTCAAAGGCGTCAAAGTAATCGGCAAGACTGCCGTTGCTGTTGCCCATGGCGTGAGAGTATTCGCACAAGATGAAAGGACGGTCATCATGGTTCAGCTGCGACCAGCGTTCCAGCACCTCGATACCTGAGTACATGGAGGAAACAAAGTCAGTCAGAAGCCGGGGCGGGCAGCTTTCCCACCAGCCGCCGTTCTGTCCTCTCAGGAGGCAGCCTTCGTAGTGGATCAGCCGGGAGGGATCCCTGAAACGCAGGAATCCCGCCATGGCGCCGTGGTTGGGTCCGGAACCGGATTCATTGCCAAGACTCCAGGCGTAGATACAGGCGTGATTTTTGTCTCTTTCAAACATCCGCGCCGCCCGGTCGGCAAAAACGGCCGTCCACTGGGGATTGCGGCAGAAGTCGTCATAAAAGGCGTGGTGTTCCAGATTGGCTTCATCAATGACATAGAGTCCGTATTCGTCGCAGAGGTCATAGAGTTCAGGTGCGGCGGGGTAGTGGCTGGTGCGGACCGCGTTCACATTGAAGCGCTTCATGGTGATGATATCCTGCTTCAAGGTCTCATAGGGGACCGCCTTGCCGAAATCGGGATGGTGTTCATGGCGGTTGACACCGTTGATCTGGACTCTTTTGCCGTTGACCAGAAAATCTCTGTTCTTCACTTCGTAGCGGCGGAACCCGATCCTGACAGCGGCGGCGTCGGAGACAGCGCCCTCACTGTTTTTGAGTTCAACGCACAATGTATAGAGTTCAGGCGTCTCAGCGCTCCACCGTTTCACTTCAGGGAACTTCGCCTGGGTCAGGCGGCGGATGCGTGAGGGTTCAATACTGTTGCCGAACATGCCGAAAGCGTTGCTCCGGGTCATATCCTCCTGCCAGACAAAGGAGCCATCCGGAGCAAAGAGAGAAGCGCTCACAGTAAACACTTGCGGAACTTTTCCGGGGAAGCGGCAGAAGACTTCAAGATCAAGAACACCTGTTTTGCAGTCTTCCTCAAGGGTGGTCCTTGCAAAAATGTCGCCGATGCAGCTGGGATCGGTGGAGTACAAATAGACTGAGCGGGAAAGTCCGGGGAGATACCAGTGATCCTGATCCTCAATAAAGGTTCCGTCGGACCACTTGACCACCACAACGGTCAGCTCGTTGGTTCCGGCGTGGCAGAGGGGAGTGATATCAAACTCGGCAGCGCCCCGGGAGTCCTTGGAGTCCCCTGCTTTGACACCGTTCACGAAAACCACAAAATAGCTCTCAGCGCCCTCAAAGTGGAGCACACTCCGCCGGGCAGCCCACTCTTCAGAAAGTTCAAAGGAGCGGCGGTAGACGCCGGTGGGATTTTCGGCGGGGACTTCGGGAGCAAGTTCAGGGAAAGGCATGACCACATTGGTATACTGGGGGCGGTCAAAGCCTCTCATGGTCCAGCAGTCGGGGACCGTTACATCGCACCATTCACTTTCGGGAGCGTCAAAAGAGAGAGTTTCGGGCGAGGTGGTATAACGGAACTGCCAGGTGCCGTCAAGATCCATGGTGAAAGGGGAAAACTCCTTGAAGATCTTTTTGGCGCTTTCAGCATCGGGGAAGTGATAAAAGTTGGCGCGGGGGGGCAGTCTGCGGCTGCCCAGATGCTCCGGACTGGTAAAGTCGCTGCGTCTGATTTGCATACTTCTGGACTCCTGTTCAATAAGGTGTATAAGGTCTTTTTTATAATATAGCTTATTGAACCTTTTTTTTCCACTCTTTTTGAAGGAAGTAACTCCACAAAATTACTGAATTCCCCTTTCAAGACTCTCTCAACTTGCTTTTTTGCAAATGTGTGCTATATTATACTTTCAATTATTGTCAAAATCGTTCAGGAGTTTGATTTTATTATGAGTGAACTTTACGAGAAAACCGTTGGAAGGATCGAATCCAGTGTGATGCCCACCTACGCCCCGAAACAGCTTTTTGTCCGCGGCGAGGGCTGCCGCCTCTGGGATTCTGACGGTGTGGAATACCTTGACTTCACCTCAGGTATCGCCGTCTGCAATCTGGGCCACTGCCACCCCCGGGTGACAGCCGCACTCACCGGACAGGCACGAACTCTGGTTCACGTTTCCAATATCTACATGAATGCAGTCGCTCCCGCCCTCGCCGAAAAGCTGGTGCAGGAGTCCGGCATGGAGGCAAAGATCTTTTTCTGCAACTCCGGCGCCGAAGCCAATGAGGGACTTATCAAGATCGCCCGCAAATACGGCAACCAGACCGGACGCAATGAGATCATTTCCATGGAAAACAGTTTCCACGGACGCACCCTTGCCACCCTTGCCGCCACCGGCAGAAAAAAATACCGTCAGGGATTTGAACCCGATGTTCCCGGATTCACTCAGGTCCCCTTCAACGATATTGAAGCTCTGAAAAACGCCGTCACGGACAAGACCTGCGCCATCATGCTTGAAATGGTTCAGGGCGAAGGAGGCGTCATCCCCGCCGATCCTGAATACCTGAAACAGGTCCGCGCCCTCTGCGATGAAAAGGATCTGCTGATGCTCTGCGATGAGGTCCAGTGCGGCATGGGAAGACTCGGCACCCGCTTTGCTTTCCAGAGTTTCGGCGTCGTGCCTGATGCCGTTTCCATGGCAAAGGGTATTGCCAACGGCGTCCCCATGGGCGCTTTCATGGCGAAAAAGAAGTATGCCGATCTTCTGACCGTGGGAACCCACGGAACCACTTTCGGCGGTACCGCTCTCGCCGCCGCCGCCGCTCTGGCGGTGCAGGATGCCTTTGACAAGGAAGGCGTTCTTGAAAACTGCTCCGCCATGGGAGCCTACATGATGGAACAGCTTGCCATCATCGGCAAAAAATACAAATTTGTTCAGGGCGTCCGGGGCCGCGGTCTTATGATCGGACTCGCCCTTGACTGCGAAGCCGCCCCCGTGCAGAAACTGATCCAGAAGAGAAATCTGCTGGTCCTCACCGCCGGAGAAAGCGTCGTGCGTTTTGTTCCCCCCCTCAATGTGAAACAATGTGATATTGACAAGGCTCTCGCCATCGTGGATGAAGCCCTTGCCGAATTTGCACAGGAGAAATAAAAAATGAATAAAGACTTTTTGACCCTTCAGGACATCAATCAGGATGAGATGTGGCAGATCTTTGAACTTGCCGCAAAACTGAAAAAAGAACGGAACACTTCCTGCTTCAAACCCCTTGCGGGCAAAAGCATCGGACTTATTTTCGCAAAATCCTCCACCCGTACCCGCGTCTCTTTTGAGGTGGGCGTCCACGAACTGGGGGGCAATCCCCTCTATCTGGATCAGGGCAAGATGCAGATCGGCCGCGGCAGCGAAACCGTGGGCGACACCGCCAAAGTTCTGAGCCGTTACCTGCACGGTATCGTCATCCGCACCTACGCCCACGCCGAAGTGGAAGAGCTGGCGCGTGAAGCCAATATCCCCGTCATCAACGCTCTCACCAATGAATACCACCCCTGCCAGCTGCTGGCTGACCTTTTCACCATCTATGAATACAGCGGCAAACTTGACCGCAGCGTCAAGGTGGGTTTCTACGGTGACGGCAGAAGCAACATCGCCAACTCCATGATCCTTGCCGCCAGACTTGCGGGCATCGATCTTGTGGTCTGCGCCCCCGAAGAGGAGCGTCCCGATGAAGCTCTCATGGCAAATGCCCCCAACGTCCGCTGGGAGTCCGACCCCAAAAAGGCGGCTAAAGATCTCAACTACATCTACACCGACGTCTGGGTCAGCATGGGTTTTGAAGAGGAAAAGGCACGCCGCATGGCCCTTTTCCAGCCCTATCAGGTGAACCGCGCCATCTTTGATCTGGCGGCTCCTGACTGCAAGTTCCTCCACTGCCTCCCCGCCCACCGCGGCGAAGAGGTGAGCGCCGATATTCTTGACGGCAAATGTTCCATCGTCTACGATGAAGCCGAAAACCGTCTTCATATCCAGAAAGCTCTGATGGCAAAGCTCATCGGCAAGAACTGATAACCACAGAGACATAAATCATGACACTGCTTGAGATCCTGCTTATTGCTTTTGGGGTTTCGGTGGATGCTTTTGCTGTTTCAGTGGGCGGCGCCATGGGATGCAGCCGCAACTCATGGCGCAACGGTATCAACGCCGGACTTTTTTTCGGCGGATTCCAGTTCCTCATGCCGGTGGCGGGTTTTTTCGCCGCCTCGGCACTGAGCGGATTTGTGGAAAAATACGACCACTGGTGTGCTTTCGGACTTCTGCTCTTTGTAGGCGCCAAGATGGTGTGGGACGGGGTCCGCAACGGAGAGAAAAAAGAGGGGGAAACAGCTGAAGTATGCCAGCTGGATTTCTTTTCCCCGAAAAAACTGTTCCTCCCCGCCATCGCCACCAGTCTGGATGCCCTCGCCGTCGGCGGCTCCATTGCATTCACGGGGAACTCCCTCTGGCTTCCTGCCGCCGCCATGGGCATTGTGACAGGCATCATCTCCTTTCTCGGAGTTGAACTGGGGTACAAACTGAAATCATTCGGGTGCGAAAAGACCATGACCGTCATCGGCGGTGTTGTCATCATCCTCATCGGGTTCCGCATCCTTGCGGGGCATCTTTTTTAATATGGCTCAGGATCATACATCAGAAAACCTTCCCATTCCCCCCGGTTGGCGTCTGGATCTGACTTTGTTTCTTTCGTTCCTCAAGATCGCCTCGGTGACAGTGGGGGGCGGATACGCGATCCTCGCCGCCGCCCGTGAAGAGTTCGTTGAGCGCCGCAAGTGGCTCACAGAAGAGGACTTTTCACAGCTGATGACCGTCATCATCACTGTACCGGGACTTCTTGCCATCAACTCCGCCATTTATCTCGGGTGGAAACTCCACCGTTTCACCGGCGCTTTCGCCGCCGCATTCGGAGCTTTGCTCCCCTCGGTGACGGTGATCATGCTCATTGCCGCCGGACTTTCAGCCATTTCAGATTTTCTCCAATCCCCTTATGTTCAGGGGGCATTCAAGGGCATCCTCTGCGGCATCATCGCCATGATCGGACTTTCTGCCGTCAAGATGGGTAAAAACAATCTCAAAAGCCTTTTTGACTGGTTCATCGTCATCGCCGCCATTCTGGGCATCGCCGCCTTTCACTGGAACCCTGCCATCCTGATCGCCTGTGCCATCGGGGCGGGGATCCTCAAGGTGAAGTTCAGCATTCCTGCGCAGAAGGAGTGTGACAAATGACCCCGCTCGCCCTTTTTCTCCACTTCATGGTCTACGGATTCCTCTGTTTCGGCGGCGGCTATATGCTGATCCCCTTTATCACAGCGGATCTGGTCAACGGCGGATTCCTTTCACAAAGTGAATTTGCCAACCTCTCATCCATCGCCCAGATCACCCCCGGCCCCATCGGACTCAATACCGCCACCTATGTGGGATTTCTCCAATCCGGGGTCTGCGGCTCCCTCGCCGCCTCTTTCGGACTGGTGGCGCCCGCCTTTATCATGGTCATTACAGCGCTGAAACTTCTCAAGCGCTATGAAGATACGGTCTGGATCAAAGGATTCCTTGCAGGGATGAAACCCGCCTCTCTGGGATTCACCTGCGCCGCCTTGCTGATTTTCGCCGGCATGTCTCTTTTCACGGCTCCGCTGCCCCTTGCCGACTGGCTCACAGGAACCTGGAGCGCCGTGGGGATACGCTGGCAGGCGCTCCCCCTCATAGTGTTGGCGGGATTCCTTTTGAAAAAGACCAAACTGCCCTTTCCCGCGGTGCTGCTCATCTGTGCCGCAGGGGGAGCGTTCCTCTTGAAATAACCCATCAGTTTCCAGGAGTTTCCCCATGTCAAAAAAAGATTTTTTCAACCGCGTGAACGAAAGATTTGATGACTTTGACTCCGGGAGCCGTCAGGCTTTCCTGCTCCGTCTTGTCCGCGACCGGGGATTTTTTGAGGCGGTTTTCAACGCTGTGGAAGAGGGGATCCTCGTCATTGACCCTCAGCTGCGTATACGTTACTTCAACCGGGCGGCAAGCGAACTTCTGGCGCTGCCTCAGGATATGGAAAATCTGCGTATAAATCAGCTCCTTCAGGATGTGGACTGGCGGCGGATCCTCTGCAACGATAAACAGGAGTGGGATAAAGTCACCCGGCAGGAGCTTGAGATCCGTTATCCCGAACCCCGCTTTGTCCAGTTCTACCTTGTCCCCCTTGCCGATGATGCCAAACTTGCCGCCGTGATCCTGCGGGATGTGACCGAAAGCCGCCGCCGTCAGCTCAGCGAACTTGAAAGCGAAACCGTCAAAGCAGTCTCACTCCTTGCCGCAGGCGTCGCCCATGAGATCGGCAATCCCCTCAACAGCCTCTACCTCAACTTGCAGATCGTTGAACGGGAACTGGCTGAATATGCCGGGAGCGAAGAACAGATCGCCATGCTCAAAGAGTGCAAACACGAAGTGGAGCGCCTTGACAGTATCATCCACGGTTTTCTCACAGCCATCCGTCCGGGGCGGCCCGTGTTCGCCCCCATTGATCTTTCGGAACTGGTGGTGGCGGTGCTGAACTTCATGCGCAGCGAGATCGAGGCGCGGAGAGTTGAAGTCAAATGCAACTGGGCGACCCGGCTCCCCATGATCTCAGGGGATGCCGACCAGCTGAAACAGTGCGTTTACAACATCGTCCGCAATGCCGTTCAAGCCATGACCAACGGGGGCGAACTCACCATCTTCGGCTCTGCCGACAGGGAGTTCCTCACCCTTGAATTTGCCGACACAGGCAGCGGTGTCACCCCTGAGCAGCTCAGCACCATGTTCACAGCGTTCCACACCTCAAAGGCAGGAGGCAACGGCATCGGCACCATGATCGTTGAACGCATCTGCCGCGAACACGGCGTGGAGTTCGGCATTGTTTCCTCCCCCGGCCGGGGCAGCGTCTTCCAGCTGAAATTCCCTCTGAGCGGCAAAAGAGTGCGGCTTCTGGGAACGGGCAACTGAAAAACAGATATTTTTCTTCATTTCCTCTTGCATTTTACGGCTTTACGGTTTATATTTACCTTGTCAAGCTGAAAAAGTCAAGGAATTGATATCATGAAGAAAAATCATTTATTCACGCTGATAGAACTTCTGGTGAAAAAATCACATCTCTGCTGTAATCGTGTTTATGGTAACAAAGAGAGATATTCACCTGTCCATGGACAGGTGAAGCAGTACTGCTTCACCTTAATTGAACTCCTTGCCTCTGCTGCACAACAGAAGCGTTTTTCAAAAAATAAAAACTGCACATCCTTACGCCCGGAAGGGCGCACTTCACGCTTGACGCAGTCAAGCACTTCACATCTTCACACGCCGACGGCGTTCTTCACTCAATCAGTGTTCACACTGATTGAACTTCTGGTCGTTATCGCCATCATCGCTATTCTTGCTGCCATGCTGCTGCCCGCCTTGCAGCAGGCACGGAACAGAGCTGCGGAAACCAAATGTATCAGCAACATGAAAGCTCTTGCTTCGGCAACTCTTGAATACCGTTCGGACAACAAAGGTTTTTACGCTCCTTACTGGAGCGACAATCAGGCGTACTCCACATCTTCTGCCGCCTGGTACAGCGGCATTCCGTGGAAAGGGAATATCCGCCCCGGCAACGCCGGAGCCTACGCCTCCTATCTCGGGACTCAGGAGGGTAAGATTTTCAGTTTGGTTGTGTCTGGGAAAAAGGTCATTCGCTGCCGCTTTGCCTGTCCCAAACTCAGGAACGCTCCCCCCGGAACAGCCACAGACTACATGGGTATTTCCATGCTGGGCAGATATCATCACGTTTATTCCAGCAAGTACAAAGACTCCCAGATCAGGCGTCCCTCAAAGTTCTGTCCCTACATTGAGGCAGAAACAACCGTTCCCTCCTCTACAGCCCGGGTCTACAACTCCAATTTCTTTGAAAACACCATGAATAACGCCATCGGTTACCGTCACGGCGGCGGAGGCAATCCCAAAGCCTCCTCCATTTACGCCGACGGACACGTTGAGATGCGTCACAAAAACAAGTATCCCGGCGACTGGTCACTGGGCCCTGTTGCAAGTTATTTAGGCTGCTTCTACCTGATGGTACCTGTAGCGGGAAAAGAAAAAGAGTTTGAGCTTTACTACTGAAAAAATTATCCGGGAGAAACGGTCTCAAAAGAAAGCTGAGACTGTTTTTTTCTTGACAAAAAGAGGATTTGATGATATATTATCCTCAAATCATATATCACTTCTATGAACAGGAATGCTCCCTCATGAAAAACTGCAAAAGACCTCTTTTCACCCTGATTGAACTTCTGGTCGTTATCGCTATCATCGCCATTCTTGCCGCCATGCTGCTGCCCGCCTTGCAGCAGGCGCGGGACCGTGCCTCAGCCACCAAGTGTCTCAACAATATGAAGTCTCTTTCTTCGGCGACCTCTGCCTACTGCGACGACAACAAAGAGTACTATGCCCCCTATTGGAACGATGCCCGGGGACAAGTTGGAAGCCCCGGCGGTTGGAGTACTGCCACAGCCATGTGGGCAAGCTCTGTTGCCTGGAAAGGCAATATCCGTCCCGGTGAAGCAGGCCCCTATGCACGCTACCTGGGCGTCAATCAGTCCGGATATATTTTCAGCGTCAGAAAATGGGGCGGAAAAGATGTTCTCTGCCGCTTTGCCTGTCCGAAACTCAAGCCTTACACCTCAGGCACTGCATCAGCCCGTATGGGCATTTCCATGGTGGGCGCCGACCATATTTATATGGGCAGATACAAGCGTACCCAGTTGCGCTTCCCTGCACGCTTCTGTCCCTATATTGAAGCGGATACTGCAAAAGAAACAAGCCGTGCCCAGTACTATGGTGAAAACTTCTACGAACAGGAAATGGATAACGCCATCGCCTTCCGTCACGGCGGCGGCGCCAATCCCTCTGCGACGGCAATCTATGCAGACGGACACGCGAATTTGCGTCAGAAATTCAGTTTCCCCGGTAAATGGAACATTCCGGGATACGGATCTTATTACTCCTGCTTCTACAACATGGTCCCCCTTGATATGAAATACGTCAAGGATTTTGAAAACTACTACTGAGGATCAGAAAAGGGGCGCACCGATGATGCGGGTCTTGCGGACCTGTCCGAATTTATGGGCGGTGATGTGCTGAGAGCGGTTGTCGCCCACAACATAAAGGTGTCCCGGTTGAACTTCCCGGGGCGGCAGGTTCCAATTGGAAATGTATTTGATGTAAGGTTCTTTGACCACTTTTCCGTTGACAATGAGTCTGCCTCTGAAAAAGGCGACGGTATCCCCCGGCAGTCCCACAACCCGTTTCAGATAAAAGACATTTCTGCTGTAACGCACCACAACAACATCCCCTCTCTTTGGTTCAGAGAAAAGATAGCGCCATCTGAAACAGAAAGTAAACCCCTTTTCCGGCCAGTTGGGGAGCATACTCCCCCCGTCAATAAAACAGGGGCGCAGTACAAATCCGAAAACCGCCGCCGCCGCCAGAGCCACCACAGCACTCCGGATAAAAAATCCCCGGGTGAACTTGGGCAGAAAAAACTCGTTCACCGCTGCGGCGCCGGTCTGGTCGTCGGAGCGGTGGGCGGCACAAATTCTGTTCCAGAGCTTCCACATGGCGCGTCTTACTGTTCAGCGCCCTCTTGAGCGGCTGCGGCGGCAGCGGCAGCGGCTTCAGCCGCCGCCAGCGCTTCAGCTTCAGCAGCCGCCTTTTCCGCCTCAAAAGCCTCTCTGAAGCGGTTTTTATCGGTGGACTTCATATAGGCCTCTTCGGCGGAGATCTTGCCTGCCTGGAATTCCCGTTCCAGAGAGGCTTCCATGGAGATCATGCCCCTGTCACCGCCAGAGTCGATAATGGTACGCAAATTGGAGATCTTACCTTCACGGATCACGTTGGGCAAACCGTCGGTGCGGAGCAGGATCTCATGGACCGCAACACGTCCGCCCCCTTTCTTGCGGCAGAGAAGCTGTGAAACCACCCCCGTCAAACACTCCGCAAGCATGGTGCGGATCTGAGCCTGTTCATCTGCGGGGAAGGCGTCAATAATACGGTCAACGGTCTTGGGAGCGTTGTTGGTGTGGAGCGTTCCGAAAACCAGCATACCCATGGCGGCACAAGTCAGTCCCAGACGGATGGTATCGTTCTCACGCATCTCACCGATCAGCACGATATCCGGGTCGGAACGCATGGCGCCCCGGAGCGCCACAGGGAAGGATTTGCTGTGGATCCCCACCTCACGGTGGACGATGGTGCAGAATTTGTTCTGATGCACGAACTCAATAGGATCCTCAATGGTGATGATGTGCTTGCTCATGTTGGCGTTGATGTAGTCGATCATGGCGGCAAGGGTGGTGGATTTACCGGAACCCGTCGGCCCTGTCACCAGAACCAGTCCGCTGTGATAGGCGCAGATCTCTTTGAGGACCTCAGGCAGATGAAGATCTTCAAGAGTCAAGATCTTGCTGGGGATCTGACGCAGGATGCACCCCATGCCGTGATAGTTGTAAAAATAGTTGCAGCGGAATCGTGCCAGTCCGGGGATCTCGTGGGCGAAGTCAAGGTCATGGGTGTTCATAAAAGTTGTCCACCGGTGCTCCGGGAAACAAATCTCTTTCATGAGGTACTCCATCTTTTCAGGAGTGATCACCTCGTCGTCAAGACACTGTATACCGCCGTGGATACGGGCTTTGGCAGGGAAGTTGATGGAAAGATGCAAGTCTGAGCCGCCCAGCTCAAGCATCTGCCGCAGATAATGATTGATAATCGGTTCGTCAGCCATAATATTCTTCTTTCATCAGTTGTTTCCGGAATTGAGTTTCTTAGCCTCTTCAAGGGCGTGGATCCGCTCCAGCTGAGCGATGGTCTCGCTGTCGGTCATCCGGTCAAGAGCCGCTTCATAGGTGAGGAGTCCGGCATTGAACTTATCCATGATAAGCTGATCCATGGTGAACATACCCAGCTTTGATCCGATGGACATGGTGGATTTCAGCTGATAGGTCTTGCCTTCGCTGATAAGGTTGCCCACAGCCTGAGTGTTGATGAGGATCTCGTAGACAAGTTCAATGCCTCCCATACCGTTGGGGATGAGCTTCTGGCAGATGATGCCCCGCAAACTGCCCGCCGTCATGGCGCGGATCTGCGCCTGCTGGGAGGGGGGAAACACATCCAGCAGACGGTTCAAGGTGTTGGCGGCGTCGCCGGTATGGAGCGTGCCGATCACAAGGTGTCCTGTTTCAGCAGCGGTGATGGCGTTTTCAATGGTCTCAAGGTCGTGCATTTCGCCCACCACGATGATATCAGGGTCTTCACGCAAGGCGGCCTTGAGGGCGGAGTGATAAGAGATGGTGTGTTTGCCGATCTCGCGCTGGGTCACAGAACAGTTCTTGGAAAGCTGAAGGATCTCAATAGGTTCTTCCACAGTGATGATGTGGTCGGTACGCCTTTCATTGGCCACGTTGACCATGGCGGCAAGGGTGGTGGTCTTACCGGCGCCGATAGGACCTGTCACAAGAACAAGTCCGTTATGGAAATCCAGCAGTTTCCGGATCGTTTCAGCGTCACGGGCAAAGAATCCCAGCTCCTCAAGCTGGCAGATGTGGTCGGGAACCAGACGGTAGCTGCCTGAGATACCGTCTTTCTGCATCATCAGACAGACACGGAACCGGTTGGCGCCCACTTCAAGAGAAAAGCTGCAATCCAGTTCTTTCTGAAAATATTGTTTGCGTTCAACTGAAAGAAGTGAAAGGTTGAGTCTTTCAGCATCCTCTGCCGTCAGGACATAACTGTCAATGCGTTCAACATTGAGCTGACGGCGGACAAAGGGGGGAGCTCCTGCGGAAATATGCAAGTCGCTGCATCCCAGATAGCGCAGACAGCTCAAAAGATAGATCATTCTGTGTTCCAGTCCGGCGTCATCCAGATAAGCCGTATCCGAAAGACTGGGGAGATCCTCATAACCGTTGATGGTTGAATAATCCACCTCCACATCGGCAAAGTACCGGGGGGTATCCATCACAAGTCCGGCGCGTTTGCCCCCTTTCTTGCGGGGCATCTCCTCTTCATCAGCGGCGGGAACTTCAACCGGAGCAGGCGCAGCCGTTCTGGCACCCGGCACGCTCCGGCCTCTCCGCGGAGGCGGCACAGCACCCCCACGCCGCGGCGGAGGAGCACTCTGACGGGGGGCGGTCCGGGGAGGAGGAACAGCAGCGGCAGGAGCCGGAGCCGGAACTGGAGCGCTTTCAGCATAAGAAACCTCAGGAAGTTCCAGAGGGGGAACAGTTCCGCTTGCCGCCTGACTGACGGCGTAAGAGGCAATCTCCTGGATCTGTTCCAGAAGGGCATTGGCACTTTCTTCATCATATCCCGCCGCAAGCTGTTCAAGGACCGCCTGAGCATAAGACTCAAGGGTTGCCTCTTCACCCAGATAAGCGTAAATGGCAACAGCATCTTCCGGCGTCATAGCGCCGTTGCTGACAAGGGCATAAATAAACCACTGAATATCGATCGACATAAAAAAATCCTGTATTAAAAGCTCTTTGTTTCAAAAAATGACTTATCTAATACAATACAGTCATACGCCTGTAAAGTCAATAGGCGTCCCTTAAAAATTCCGCAAAAAATGGAGTATTTCACTTACAACAGGATGGCAAATGCCTGTGGTAATAATGAGTCCGGTCAGGATCAGCAGCAAACCTGTGATCTTGGTGGCAGAACTTTTTTCATGGAGAAAAAGAACTCCTGCAACAAACCCCAGCGGCAGACTCAGCTGCCGGAACGCCTGAATGAAACTGACGTTTGTCACATACTGCATGGCAAAGAGAATAAGGGCATAGGCTCCGGAACTGCATACGCCTGCGATGACAGGATAGATCACCTCTTTGCCCATAAACTTTCTGAAAGCCTCCCTTTCGGAGCGGTCAAAAAGAATAAGGGGAACCTCCCCCAGGGTCAACCCCATCTGGATCAGAAAGAGATATCCCAACGTGGCAGAGCGTGAAAGGCTCCCGTATTGAGTGCCGGCGATCTTCAGCGCCTGACTGTCGCAAAGGGTGTAACCTGTGGTTCCAATGGCGCCCAGCGCGATAAACAGCAAAGCAAGTGTGTTCAAAGAACGCAAGGAAATGGTGCGGAACGAAGCAAAGGGCATGATAAAGCATCCGGCAGCGATCATGATCATACCTCCCAGCGTCAGCATGTCAAAGGGTTTGCCGATACCGAAAACAAGGGTGATCACAGCCAGCATCACCACCGGCAGCGCCCGCACAACAGGATAGATGAGAGAGATATCTGCATGTTTGTATCCGTGAGCAAGGCCGTACATATAGATCACTTCAAAAAGGCAGCTGCCGGCAAGAAGAATGTAAAACAAAGCAGGCAGTCCCGTAAAAGAAGAGGCACTTTCTATAAAGAAAGGCAGCCAGATGATCCCGCCCACAAAGTTCATGATGATGTAAAAAGCGGTGGAGGGACTTGTGGACTTGGAGAGCATGTTCCATGCAACGTGCATGAAGACAGAGATGAAAATAAGGATTGCAGCAGTAAGAGACATAGTGATATTTATAATTTAGAAAAATAAGGATCTGTTATAAAAAGTAAAACGGGACACCTTGTGTGGTGTCCCGTGAAATCGAGCTCCTCAGAGACCGCTGCCGAAGCGGGGATATCCCTGGGTATGGAGACCCTCACGCTGATAGCGGGGATCAACAGGCGTACCGTCGGGCTTCACAAGTCTGAAGGTCACAAAAACAAGCAGATTGCGCTTGGAGGATTTGGAGCCTTTGGACTGGAAAAGTCTGCCGATGAAAGGAATGTCGCCCAGAATCGGAATCTTGTCATTGATAGATGAAGTTTCATCAGCGACCACACCGCCTGCGATAATGGTTTCACCATCTTTGGCAGTGATCTGAGTATGGATTCCGGGAGTGTTGAGGATGGGCATACGGTAGAAGTTACCATCTTCAACGTTACCTTCTTCATCAAATACACGGGTATCGTATTCGGACCATCCGGCGAGAGTCTTGAAGTTGACGTTGATTTCAGCGGTGATCAAGTTGCCGTTGACAATGGGCTTCACCTTGAAGTCAACACCCAGCTCAGTTTCGTCTTCCAGTTCGGGCTGAGCCGTAGCATAGAAGAAGGCGTTGTCGCTCTGGGGGACATCCACGTCATTCCACTCAGAATCAGGGAAGTGGTGGACTTCAATCATATTGATGGTACCTTCAGTACCTTCCTTGACGGTGATCCTGGGTGACATGAGAACGTCGGAACTGTCCGCCTGATTCATGGCAAACATACTCGCCACCACGCGGGTTCCCTTTTCATTCTGCCAGACCCAGCTCAGGAGACTTCCGTTGACATCGCCGCCCACGCGTTCACCTGCGTTGTTATAGTAACGCAGCAGGGGGTTGTTGGCGTCCATGATCATGCTGGAGGAAAGTGTTCCGTCGGCATTGGTGCGGGGCTTGGCGGCGTTGACCGCCAGCTGCCAGTTGAAAGCGAGCTCATCCAGATCGTTCTGATTGATATCAACCAGCTTGACCATGACCTGAACCATGGTGGTGTCTTTAGGCCGGAAATCCTCTTCAAGAAGTTTCTGGATCTCGCGGTGGTTTTCGCGGGTATTGGTGATGGAAACACGCTTGGTATCAGGATTGTAGTAGATGTTGGAGCCTTTGGGGAAGAGAGTCTTGCCGTCAGACTTCACAGAAAGAGATTCTTTGATCTTGGTGGAGATATCCTCAGGAGTCTCCTTTTCCCAGTTGGCGGAAATGGTGACAGGGTAGGATCTGAGCATCATATTGCTCAAAGTCACATCAGCAGGAGTCAGAACCACAGCATAATCATCGATCTGCATGTTGAGTTTGGGTTTGGCAGACTGACACAGCATGGTCAGAGCCTGATAGAGAGTCCGCTCGGAATCTGCATTGAGAGTGACGCGGGGTTCATCAGCAAGATCATTTGCACCCTCATTTTCATTGGTGGTCTCTTCTTCGGCCTCTTCATCGTCCTCACTATTCTGCCGTTTGCTTTCTTCCTGTTTCTTGCGTTTTTCTTCAAGACGTTTGGCACGGGCCTCCTGGCGTTTC
Source organism: Lentisphaeria bacterium (assembly GCA_017629975.1). Lineage (GTDB taxonomy): Bacteria > Verrucomicrobiota > Lentisphaeria > Victivallales > Victivallaceae > UBA1784. The sequence goes on along the minus strand of JAGBWB010000038.1, from coordinate 7,292 downwards.
TGACGATCTTCAGCGCTCTCATCACCTGAACGGACATCGCCGATATAGATGATGTTCACACCCTTTTTCTCAGGGTCATTCTTACGGCTCTGATCCTGAAGATAACCCACAGCCACAGAGATGGGACGGTTATTGATACCCAAATTGGGGATCTTGATACTTTCCAATTTAGGCTTGATGAAAGAGGCGCGCAGAGCTTCAGGTTTGACAGCAGCACCGGAAACCATATTGGAGGAGTTGCCGCTTGCCTCATGGATAATAGGCAGAGCATATTTCCACTCCACCTCAGCCATAACGCGGCGGTGGGTGGTCACATACCGTTCTCCGCCCATCTTTGCCATGCGGCGGGAAATACCCCGTCTGCCCTGGGTAGCGTCGGAGTTGTAGGGATCAATAAGCAGGATCTCATTATATTTGAGAAGTGCCGCAGAGTAATCTTTGACAGCGGCCAGACGGCGTGCCTGTTCAAGGAGGACCTGGATCTGATAGTCCTGAGCGCCCTTATCAGGGATCAGGCGTCCCACGGAGTAAGCGCTGCGCTGAACGACACTGTCCCGGCGTTTTTCATAAACAGCGATACGCTTCTGAAGTTCATCTGCCTGCTCAGGGCAGTAACGGAGGGCGTCCTTGCAGATCTTGATAGCCTCATCAAAGTCACTGGCAAGAGCCATCTTGTCGGACTTTTCGGCGGCTTCATTGGCCTTGGCATAGTAACATGCGGCGATCTCTTTCTGGCAGAACTCTATTTTCTCCTGAAAGAATTTGGAGGGATAACGGCGGAAAAGCTTGATAGCCTCCAAATATTTATCCCGTGCACCGAAATAATTTTTTTCCTCAAAAAGGGCGTGACCTTCGCGGACAAGGTAATCGCCGCGAAAAACGACTTCCTGACGTGACAGATCGGTTTTCCGGACCATCTCGCGGGCATCGGCAGAGATCTCACCTGCGCCGAAGAGGACTCCGGCGCTGAGGAGAGCCGCCGCTGAAAGCATTAATTTTCTGGTATTCATTGTTAAAATCTCCGGGGATTACTGTTAACGACTGAAGTCAGGGATACCCTGATTCCGGCTCTGAACAGCAGCACCGTCTGTTCCCAACCGGCGTGCGGTCACGAAGACAAGCATGTTTCTGCGTTCAGCCTTCTCGGACTGAGCCTGGAAAAGTCTCCCGATAAAGGGGAGTTCTCCCAGGAAGGGGATCTTATCATTGCGAGTGACGGTACGGTTGTCAGTTGAACCGCCGACCACCACGGTCTGACCTTCATAAACATCAATATCAGAGATGATCTGACGCTCTGTGATAACAGGCTTCCAGATGGTGAAGCTGTGGCTGACAGGGCGTCCGTTCACGTTACCGTTAAGGACGAAGGTAAATTCATCGTTACCATTGGTTCCGGTGACTTCAAAGTCAAGTTTGAGATTGATGGTGCCGGTTTCGGTCATGGTGGGGGTGACCTTCATATCAATACCGATCTCCTGTTCATCGCCGAACTCAGGAGTGGGCCGCTGAATGGTGTAGGTGGTATCGTTGTCACCGGTATCGGTCTCAACTTCAAGATCGCTCCATGAATCGGGGAAGTAGTAGCTCTTGGTCATCTTGGCAGATGCTGTGATACCGCTGAGTGCCACCACCTTGGGAGCAGAAACGACTTCTGTACGGGTATTCTGGCTGAGAGCATTGACGGTCAGAGAGATGTTGAGAGGAACATCGGAACCGAAAGGAGTCTTGCTGCCGAAGAGCATGGGGAAGATATTGAGATTGTTGATAAGAGCGGTACTTGAGGAACCATCCATGAATCCGGTACGGATGGGGTTCATGGAACCACGCTCGCCCTGTTCGGTCTTGCGGGTACTGTTGCCGGGGCCGAGCATCCAGCCGCCCTTGGAGGGATCGATCACAACACCTTCGTTATCCATATTGGAGTTGAGGTTGGTGTCTCCCAGAGACCAGTCAAAACCAAGTTCCTCCATATCATTATCACTGATTTCAATACATTTGATCTCAACAAGGATCAGAGGAGCCTGAAGAGCATTCTGTTCACGGATCAGCTGAGAGATGGCATCCAGATTCTCAACAGTGTTTTTCACAACAAGAGTGTGATTGTTTTCAATATAGGCAACAGAACTTTCATCCCCGAAGCGGATACCGTGTTTCTGGAGATACTCTTTGAACATGTCAGAGGTCACTTTGATATCAGCGATCTCAGTCAGCTTGAGTTCCTCTTCAACCTGTTTATCACGCTCAAGACGTTTGCTGTCTCTGCTGGTGCGCTCATTGGAGCCGCCTTTTTTACGGAAGATGCTGGCGTTGGTGGAAAGATCCCCGTCACCGCCGCCGCTGCCCTCGCCACTTGAAGTGCTGGCGTAGACCATGTTGATGACATGGGGCTGGATATCATAGGTGCGGTCATACATGGTCTCAACAGAGGTACCGATACGGACACCTGTGGGTTCGATCCTGTATTTAAGACCGGACATAAGGCTGATATAACGCAGCACATCTGCCACAGAAACATTCTGAAGATCGAGATTGACATTGCCCAGTAAAGCGGCATCTTCAGCACTTGTGGTATCCTGGATGTCAATTCCGTAACCATTCTGTTTGACCAGAAGGCGCAGACGGTTCACAGCGCCCTTGGCGTTGCCGCGGGCATATTTGAACTCGGGAAGGATGGTGGAATTCAGCTTGTCAGACATTCCTTTACGGCTGTCGCCTTTGATCTCAACGTTGATCTCTTTGGGAGCTTCGGGAGCTTCAAAGACAGGTTCGATCCACTGCCAGGTAGTATAAGCCGCCTGGAGCTCAAAGTCGGAACGGTGACGATAGTAGCCGGAGGTGAAAAAGATCCTGTAGATCTGTCCGGCAAGTGCAACTGCCTCAAGATTGAAAGGATCACGCAGATAAACCTGCTCAATCTTTTCAAGAGCCTGGATATAACGCTTGTTCTCAAAGAAGACTTTTGCTTCATTCATGAGAGCCTTGCTCTGTGAACGCATATTGTTCAAAGTGGGATTTGCAACCCCGAGGGCAGTCTGATTCTGAAATTTGTCGCTGCGTTCTTTGCTGTGGCAGCGCTTGCGGACTGCTTCGGCTTCCTCACGCAGTGCAGGAGAAATACGGGCAGCTTCCGCGGCATTGACGACAGCATCGTGAAGACGGTTGTTGAGGTAGGCTTCATTTGCAGTCCGGAGCTTTTCACGGCCCCATGCGACCCGGAGACGTGCCACAAGAGCTTCAGCCTCAGCAAGACGCGCTTTGACAACCTCGCCCTTGACATACTCTGCTTCAAGGCTCAGTTCATCTCTGACAGATTCCGCCAGCTTGACGCCTTTCTCAAAACTCTGCTGCTCAACAAGTTTGACGGCATCTGCCATCTTGACATCCTGAGCGGCATAACGCTTTTTGATATCACGTTTGTAAGTTGAGTTGATGTCGGTGTCCAAATCGGAAGACACAGGACGGATCATCCCTGTCATACTTCTTCCGGCACTGGAACGGTCAGCTGCTTTTCCGCTTTCAGCGGCGGCGGAAAAACACCACAGCACAACAGCTGCTGCTGCAAGCTGTCTGCAGGTTCGGACTTGAGCAATTCTTCTCATCGTCTATTCCTTTATGTTAAATTCAGTCAATTCCAAATTCAAATACGCTTACTTACCCTGAGCGGAAGCACCGGTCCCCTTGGCTGCGCTCTTGGCCACCTGAACGTCATCAGGTATCTCACTGTCGCGTGTCACAAGGATCTTCTTACCATTGATATCCTTTGAGGGATCACCTTCAGTTTCATTAGCGCGGACAAAAGAGGCAGTCTTGGCTCTTTCATCCACAGAAACGAGTCTGTAACTTTCAAAACCGACAGACTTTTTCCCGATCCTGAGAACGCTGCCCAGTTTGATGATGTACCTGTCACGGCCGTTGTTGGCACTTTTGCCGGAGGTATCCGTAAGAGGTTTGGCCACATCTTCAACCACAAGACGCTTATCATTGGAGCGGACATCCTGCTCGGCACGGAGCACAAGCACATCGGCTTTTACCTTGCTGTCCTTGTTAAGGACCTGCTGCAAAGTCACCGTGGAGTTGTCAATAACGCGGTCTTTATCGCCCTTGCGGTCATAGGTGGCATCAACGATCTTGTAAAGTTTGTCTTCAACTTTGATCTCGCCGCCGATGTTGTAATCAAGTTCTTCTTCACGGATGACACGGCCGCGTTTGTTCAGGACAGAACTGCGGATCTGAATGAGCCATTTGTTTTTATCTTTGCTGTTCTGAGTGGAAATGGCACGGAAACGGATGGGAAGCACAACAGACTCCATTGAGATGTAGCGCAGACGATACCAGAGAGGCATCCGGCTGCGGGGATCCTTGGGATCGGTATTGTTTTCATACTCAAAGAAGTTGGAGAATCCGTCGCCGTCGGCGTCAGCAAGCTGGTCATCAGGATTGTTGGGATTGAAACCTTTTGAAGTTTCATAGGAGTTGGGCATACCGTCACCGTCAAGGTCGTTTTCAGAAATACTGAACTGACGGCCCTTGGGACGGGGAGGCACATCTGCAAGAAGCTCAGCACAGGCAGGACACTTCACATTGTTCCGGAAGTAATAACGGGGGATCAGATTTTTGCAGTGGGGGCAGCTGGCGATGCTCATGGCAGCCACAAGGTCGCTGTAAGTTCCTTCAACAGAAACCTGCCCGGGAGCAAAAATACGGCGCTGAACAGAAGCCTGCCAATTGCTCTTGCCGCCTTCAATAATCAGATTTGTATTGAATTCGGGGGCACCGGGAGACTTCACTTCAACCTTATTTCTCTTAAGGTCTGCTTCACGGAATGTCAGATCGGAGTCTTTGATGCTCCGTGCCTGGTCAGCAACTCTGACAACATAAAACATAATACCGATAAACAGCACCAGCATAAAAAGCAGGAGCAGTTTTTCGTAATGGCGTTTAATGAAATCCAAAATATGACTCCTTCAGCTTACTTCAGTTCATAACAATCAAAATCAATGACAGCCTTGGAGGTTTTGTCATCACCGATAAGAATATCACCGTAACCGGGACGCTCAAAGAATTTCAGTTTTTTGAGAGCCTCCTCATTACGCCGTTTCATCTCTTCAACCACGGCAGGATCAAGAGCGGACTGCTGTTCTGTCTGCTCGGGTGCAGCGGCGATGCGTCCTCTGCCGCGTCCTCTGCCGCGTCCCTGAGAAACATTCTGCTCGCCGGATGCCTTTTTTGCGGCATCAGGATTCAACTGTTCTTCCCGGGAACGGAAAATTTCAAAAGCACCGTCACGCTCAGCATAGAGTGCGATGGATTTGACAACATAGACATGTTTATCAAGATAGGCGGCATCAAGAGCCTTGATAAAGGTACGGATACCCGCCATGGATCCGCCAATTGAGATACGCATCCGGTAGACCTTGAAAGGTCCCTCGTCATTACCTGCAACCGCGTTGCGGAGCGTCTCAACATTGCTCCGGGCGTTGGGGCCCATTGCTGCGCGGAGCTCAAGCCCGTAGAAAGAATCGACTTTGTCATCATAGGTCGTATAAGGGATCTTGTCAAGTTCAAGTCTGTCGATCACCTCTTTGGTATGGGGGACATTGATCTTTTTACCCGTACTGTCTTTGTATGAAACGATCATCTTGCAGTCGGCCATGCGTTTGACAACGTCACCGTAGATCTCCCAGACCTTTGCGATCTGAGGATACTGATCTCTGGGTGAATTAAATCTGCCGGCAATGACAGGACTTGTGGGATCAGGATCAAAACCGAACCAGTCAATGCGTGAGTCAACAGTATTGAACTTGATGGAAGTCATGAGCTTCACCAGAGCGTTCTGGTAGTTCTTCATGAATTTGACCATATTATCAGGCTGCTCGCCCATGACCCGGGGGATACCGATGTATGAGAAGAGCACCTCAGGCAATGAATCCTCAGTAAGGGGTTCGGTGGTCAGCTTCTGTGCCCGGGGAAGGAACTTGCGAACAAGAGGAGTCCAGTTTTTGAAGGTGAGCTCTTTGAAGTTATTGTAGTTGTACTGTTTGTCAACATAGCTCTGACCTTTGTTCCACATATCCTCGTAGTCCTTGCGGAACTTGTCAAGGGTCATGGGAATGATTTTACCGTCTTCATCCTTTTCAGGTTTGACAGGCTCAAGGTTTTTGACGAACTCCTCGGCAAGAGCCTTCATGGAAGGGGTAAAGTAAACTGCAAGTTTGTCAGCGACCTTATTGTAGAGCGCAGTATTTTCCTCAATGGGTTTGCGGTTGATGTCATGGGGAGAGGGATTCTTCCGTGAAAGCTGTTCAACCTGCTTTTTGATACTTTCTATCTCAGCCATGCACTTGGTCATGCCCACATACCTGACAATAGAAAACACAAGGAGCAGGATTGCCGCCACGCAGGAGCAGGCGATGATCACGATCAATAAAAGATTGTTGCGGGTAAATCGGTTCACTTTTCTTACTTCCTGAGAGTTTCTTTCAATTCAAGCACGATATCAAAACCGGTAAGGTTTCCGGACTCTTTGTTGGTATCAAGACGGCTTTCCTCCTTGAAAACAGGATTGTTCTTGAGAGCATCGCGGAACTTGCGCAGGTAGTTCTCATGAACAGAAGCGTTTTTACGGGGATCAAGAGAGTTTCTGACAGAAATGGTATAGCCCTTGAGAATGATGTACTTGATCTCACGCTGATCCCGGTTGGGATCATTTGCGCCCTGAGGGGGCTGTTCACCGCCGCTATCCATACCCATTCCGGCTTCATCAGGGTTGACAGCAACGACTTTCTTGGGCGGCTGGGGCATAACATCACTGGGTTCCAGGGAAACAAGCCACATCTGATCGGGAATGATCTTCTGGAGTTCAGCAATGACTCTGAAATAGCTGTCATTGGCAGTGGCAGAGCGGGCGCTGAAAACCCGTTTGAAGTCATTCATCCGGCCTTCGGCGGCGCTGCAGTTGGCATAAAGTTCATCGATCTTTTTGGAGATCCGTGAAATGTTTTCAACTTCGGCTCTGGCTTTTTCCACACGGTTCTGTTCACGGCGCAGGAGCTGGTCCACACCGAATCCGAAAAGGAGCAGACAGACCAGAAGCACACCGGCTGAGGCGTAGAAGTAGGGTTTGCGGACATTGAGTTCATACTGCTTGCGGATCTGACGGGGCAGCAGAGCAATATTGACTATGCCAACGGGAGCTGGTATCCGGACATTTCGCTGCGGCATCTGGTGCTGTTCACAGTCGGGGCATACATCGTGCTGAGTATCGTGCAGCGTCTGCAGGACAGGAGCAGCAC
>JAGBWB010000037.1 GCA_017629975.1 Lentisphaeria bacterium | reverse complement strand
GTTGCGGGTTCGAGTCCCGTCTCTCTCGCCATTTTTTTGTTAGATTCAGTTGCGTCTGGCTGAAAATGGCAAAAAAAGGCGTAAAAGTCACTTGAAAAGTGAAAAAGTTGCGCTATATTATTAAATGCGCAGACCGGAGTACGGTTTACGCGGGTTGATTGACGCCGACGTGGCGGAATTGGCAGACGCGCACGGTTCAGGTCCGTGTTCCGCAAGGATTGTGGGTTCGACTCCCACCGTCGGTACCAAATATATTAAATAAGCGGGTATGGCATATCGGCTGTGCACCAGCCTTCCAAGCTGGTTAGAGGGGTTCGACCCCCCTTACCCGCTCCATTTTTTTATGGTGGGATTCCCGAGCGGCCAAAGGGGGCAGACTGTAAATCTGCTAGCACGTCTTTCGATGGTTCGAATCCATTTCCCACCACCATTTACCTATTCAACCGTCTGTAAAGACGGTTTTTTTGTGCTCAAATTACCGATTTTACAACGATTTTTCCACCTTGCTGAAAAGTGGTGGTAGAATAGCGTTTGCTCCACAATTATCCCACATTTATCCCACAATGTGGAGACTTCCCCGCCACCACTTTTCCTGAAAACTGCCACGGTGTCACGCAACAGAAGCCGGGCAAATCCACTTGCGAGGTATTTTCATGGTTTGTTACTGTCAGGAAAGAAAAGGACGGTGGTATTTCCGCATGCGGGTTCCCAAGACCCTGCAACCCCATCTGAACACGGAAATCCTGTATCCGATTTACGGAATTGACATAAGTACTGCAAATTCTCGCTGTATAGTATTAGGTGAACGTCTCAAGTTTATTTTTGAACAAGCCAAGTCAGGAGTTATCAGCATGGGCATATTGAATCTCTTTGTACGCGAGACCTGCGCCAATATCCTTTACCGCGATTCCAGAGGTATGTTTTCTCAAGTCACCCCACCTGAGAAATACGAAGCTGCAATGGGGCACTACCAGACCGCACTGCAGGAACGGAACGCCAAAGCCGCCGCTGGGTTCATCCGTCTGGTGAACAAGCAGGGCGTGATGATTGATCCTGATGATCCGAATGATCTGCCGATAATAATGAATTATTGTCAGGGAATGATTGAAACCTGCCGCATACTCAAAGAGCGGGCATCAGGGAATATCCATAATGGGTTTGATGCGCCAGATGAACACGGTAACTGGTCTACTGCGTAATCTCAGGATGACATAACTATTCCCCAAGGTGAACCGCCATGGTTTACAGATGAGTTTGCCGGTGAGAGCCTTGAACAACTGGTTGAATTTGCCAAGCCCACACCGAAAGAGAAGTTGGAAAGCACGATGGGTGCACCGGAAACACCTTTCGGCAAAGCTATGTCACGTGTCAGACAGTTGGAAGCTCTGACACTGAAACGATCGTCTGACCTCAAGAGATGGCAGCGTGTTGCAGCTCAAAGCTATGCCCCGCAGCCCCCAGTGCCATTACAGCCGGTTGCCGCAGCCCCGTTACCCTACGGAGTCAGGAAAGCCAAGTCTTTGAAAGAGGGCATCGAGGAGTATCTGCATGAAAAGACCTCTGGCGGCAAAATGGATACAAAGACGCAAAATACGATGCGCTCAATGCTTTCTCTGGTGGGCGAGGTGTTTGGTCCGGAACGCTGTCTTTATGAAATAGAACGGCACATGATTGTCAAGTTGCGTTCAGAAGTCCTTCCCCGATACCCCCTGAACCGCCGGAAACTCTATCCGGGCAAATCGTTACAGGAACTGTTGAAGATGGTTCCTGCCCCGGAACCCATCAGCGAAAGAACCCAAAGGCACTACATGGAATACTGGTCAATGTTTTTCAACTGGTGCGTGCAGTGCGGCTATATGGCATACAATCCGGTGACCGGGCTGATTGACAAGCCGAAGGTGGAAGATCTGACCGAACAGCGCCCGCCCTTTGAAACCAAGGAGTTGAAGCAAATCTTTACGGATATTGCCAAGATGCCTGAACAGCCCCGTTTTCAGGAAAAACTCTATTCCATGCGCTATTGGATTCCGCTGATCGGGCTGTATCAGGGAATGCGCCTCAATGAAATCTGCCAGCTGCATCTGGATGATGTCTGCGTCGTGGATGGAGTGCCGTGTTTACAGATCAAACCCAGCAAAGAACGTAACCAGAAAGTGAAAAATTCCTCAAGTATCCGCACGATTCCGATTCATTCGGTACTGCTGAAACTGGGTTTTCTGGATTATGTTGTCACCCGCTGGGAGAACAAGCGTAGAAAGAACGATCAGCTTTTTGAAGAACTGACAGGAACAATCAGCGGTTACCAGCGCAAAATGCAGCAATTTAACAAGCGTATCCACGAAGTTCTGAAGCTCTCTGCCCGCAAGTCTTTCCACAGTTTCCGGCACAACTTTGATACTGAACTCTCCAACAAAGAACCCAATGCGTTCCTGATCCAGTGCCTTGATGGTCACGCTCGGCAGGGCGAGTTGGGCGCACGGTATTCAAAGGGCAATCTGCAGGCGATGAAAGAGACTCTGGAAAAGGTCGATTACGGTCTGGATATGTTCAAAATCATGGGGCGCAAACCGCTGACAGCGGCAACGCTGAACGAGCAGATCAAAAGATTGGCAGAACTTTCTGTCCCTGAAAGCAAATAACAGCGGCTGGACTGGCGTAAGCCCCTGCTGACAGTACGCCCTTAAAACGCATTTACAGCCACGCTGATGTGCGTTTTTTACTTTTGCGATTGATGACTGGCAAAAGGTGATAAGTCGCGCCAGAAGTGCCTTTGTGGGGTTCTTTGGGCTTTCAATGATCTGTCCGTTGGTTGACATTTTATAGTCCGGGTAGAAAAAGTCTGTTGTCTGCAGTCAGATGTCGGTCGGAATGGATTCAGTATTCTGGAAGTGGTCGCGCGCGCGTATATATGCGTGCGTGTGCACGGGTGAGGCTGAGTAAACATGAATAGGACAGCACCATTATTGCCACCAGCACTCCCACTGGAAACAAGTTTCACACCGGGTAACTTTCTTTCTTTATATATTTCTTTCTTTTCAATCAAGAAATATCTAAATAAAGCAAGCCACCCTGTGGGAACCCTGATCCCTGTCGGGACCGTTGCTGGTAGTAATGATGTTGCCCTATTCCGCGATTCGGCGGTCGGCTCGCGCCTCCCGAATCGTTGTTCTGAGTGATAAAGACTCTGAATGATAAGAAATCTCCACTCAGTAATCATCAGTAATCTCCCCGGGGAGACAAATTATACTTCAGGTGTAAAAACGATCACAATCGTCAGGATGAGGTATAGTAAGCACAGATAAACAACCGACACAGGAGGTAACAAAAATGATAAACACCTGCAGAGAATCTCTTTCAGACCTTACGCCAGCAGAAAATCACATTCAGACTGTTCTTCAGAAAAAGGCAGACATGGAAGAACTGGAACAGTTGGAAAGAACCATCGTGTCAGGACTTGAAACTTTCAAAGCAGTCGGTCTCAGTTTGTCAGAAATCCATAATCGCAGACTTTACAAACTCCGGGGCTTCAGTGATTTCGGGGAATACTGCGAAGTTCAGTTCAAAATGAGTCGTTCTCACGGTTATCGCCAGCTTTCCCACATTGTCACATGCCAATCCATCGGTGAAGATCCCCTCTGCATCCCGGAAAAGGTCACACGTCCTTTGTCCAGAATAAAG
>JAGBWB010000036.1 GCA_017629975.1 Lentisphaeria bacterium | reverse complement strand
GGATTGCGGAACCTTTTTTCTTTATTGATCTGATTCTGGAAGAAGCGGTAGAGGGTATTGACCATATACCGGGCCCCTGTCTGCTGGATGGCTTCAGCACCGAGGCGGCTTTCCAGATGGGCCATGGCGTGTCCCTGACTGCCCATAAGGTGGGTGAAGCCCATTTCACGGGCTCCCTGATGACGGATCATGGCGGTGGGAGAGATGCGGGAGTTGTGCCAGAGAACAAATTGAATTTTTGAATCGTCAGGTGTACGCCGGGAGAGTGTCAGAGAACGTACTTCCGTACACTTTCCATTCTGAAAGAGCTGTGCTTCAAGGCGGCAGAAAGAGTTGACTCCGGCAAAAGCGGGCTTAATGGAAAAGGTTACTTTTCCGGAAACACTCTTTTTGATCTCCTGACCGATGATACGTTTTTCCGCATCCAGAAGTGAAAGGATCACATCCCCTTTGCCTTCAAGTTCAAGAGAGCCTTTGATCGCCTCGTTGGTTTCGTGGGCGTATTTTTCTGTTGTAAAAGAACGCAGAGCAGGGAGATTTTTTATTTCATACTGTGCAATGAAAATGTCTGCGGTGTGGCCGTTCACATCGAGGATCAGGGGCAAATCATATTTTCCGTTGAGAGTTTCTGCTTTGAAGGGGAAAATGATCTTGTTGGTCCCTTTGACAAGGGTGTATTTCCGGCCATTGACTGCTGCGGGGGCGGCAACGGTTGAAACAATGGTCAGTTCAGCTTTGTTTCCCTTGATTTCGACGGCGTTGAGAGAGGCCGGAGCTTTGAAGTTCAAAGCGTAACGCAGCAAACGGCAGTAGGCGGCATAAATGTATTCATGGGAAACGGCATTTTCTTCCGGGGCGGGCAGCAGCAGATTGTGCTGTGACCACATGCGGTTGTTCAAATGAAGTCTGAAGGGAACAAAAAATACCTTTCCTTTGCCCACTTTGAATTCACGGATATTGGTTTTGAAAGGGATCCCTTTGAAAATGTCAGCGGGAACGCTTTTGCCTCCCCTGGCAGGGAAAAGGTCGGTGAAACGGTTGCGGTCGGAAACATAAATGACGACAGCTCCTTTTTTGACCTTGTCGATCAGCTGTTCTTTCAGGGCTTTGGGCATGGTGGTGTTGGTGAAGCCGGGAATGAAAATCACGTCGACTTTGCCTTTGAGCATTTTTTCTGTCATGGCAATGGGGGAGGGAATGGCATACCCGGCATAAACCGTATCGCCGCTGCCGCCCATACGCCACCCTTCAATGATTTCAGAATTACTTTTGAAGCGGCGCAAGAAGTCAAAGGCTTCAGCAGAAATATTGTGCCCGGCAAAGAAAATCATTGCGGGGGATTCTTTCTGATTGGCAAACCAGGGCACTGCGGGGAGTGACGTAAATTCCATATCGGCCTTGACAGCCGTCAGTACCGGCAGAAAACGGGTATTCTTTTTGGCAGTGGGGAGAGGACGGTTTTTTCCGGCATCTTTGGGGGTGGTCAGAGCAATTGAAGTTTCAAAACGGACAATGTAGTCCTGCAAGGGGTCTTCCAGTTCAGGGTGGTTGACCGCATCAGCTTTGCCGACGGAAAGGGGCTTGATGTGGAGAGGGACGGTCATCCATTCCATGGTGGGGGCATCAGCCCCTTTGCTCTGGGCAATGTGGCAGTAAAATGTTCCCAGAAATTCAAAAGGAGCGGCCAGAAGTGCACCTGTTTTGTCATCTGTGACACTGCCCCACTCCTGTTTTGGATCAACGAGCCAGTGATTTCCGGGCATGGGATTGGCAGGGGCGTGAGTGAGGATCACCTTTTTCTCAGGGCCTTTGTGTCCTTTGTCGCTGTAATGTCCCCGGGGCAGAGAGATGATCCATTTTTTGCCGGGGGGAGCAATGACGGAACTTGACCAGAAGCGGCCGGTAAAGGCTTCATTGCCGGGATTGCTCAATGCATAACGCACACGCAGAACGGCTTCTTTATCGTTGAGGATATAGGTTTTTTCAATATCCAGAGGTTTGGATTCACAGAGAAGTTTCAGTTCGGCACTGTTTTTGTCTGATTTGACACTGACGACTTTGTAGGGGGTTGTTTCGTAGTGACGGTACTGTCTGCCCCGGGTGGGCCACAATCTTTCGGCAAAAAGGCCGCTTCCGGCGGGAGCTTCAAGGGCTGAGTAGGCTTTGGCAAGTTCCGCTTTGTTCTTCTTGTCGTAAAGGCGGATCACTTTTCCTCCCTGTGCCGGGTCGATTTCAGCGGTAAGAAAAGAGTTGCTCAGGATATAAATGCCGTTTTTGCTCACGGCTTCTGCGCCCTGAAGAAGGGAAAAAAGCAATATTGCTGCTGCGGACAAAATTTTTTTCATGTGAAAATCCTTGAATATTTTATGTGGAGAAAAATCAGAATTCACGCCATTTGTGAGTGGTACTGTTCAGCCAGTCATGGCGGCGGTAGTAGTAAGTGCCCAGAATGTTGGTTCCGCTTCCGTTGGTGGTTATTCCGGAGGCTTCGTAGAACCACTCATTGGGGATCTTCTTGTAGTTGCCCCAGGAGGCGTGAAGATCGAGATAGACTGAATTGACTCCCTGCATGTGGCGGAATCTGCGGGAAGGCGCATTCCAGCGGGTGGACGGGTCATAGTAGGCGTAGAAGCAGTTTTTCGCTCCGGGATTTTTGTCTGAAAAATACATGGTCTTTGAAGGTTGCGACATGTGTTCATTGTTGTGCCAGGTGTAGGTAAGAAGGGCGGTGTTGGAAGTCGCCCAATCCCGGGCAAGGCAGTAATTGATGCCGTAATGACTGCCGGCAAAATTGTTCTGGGAGCTTGAGGTGTTTTTAATATGGATCTTATTGGCAGGACAGATATCCACCTTGGAAGTGGGGT
>JAGBWB010000035.1 GCA_017629975.1 Lentisphaeria bacterium | reverse complement strand
TCAGGCAGAAAAAATTGCTGAAAAGTACATGCTTTTTTCTTAAAACTGCTTGAAATTGTTTTTGCAACAGGCTATATTCTATACAAAGTACAGTCAAACCCGGGGGTGTCTGCCCCCAAATATTTCTTAAGGAGATAAGAAAATGGAAGTTATTATCCGTCCCACCGCCGCGGAAGCTGAAAAGCTGACCGCCCGTATCATCGCAGATGCGATCAACGCCAAACCCGAATTCAAACTGGGTCTTGCCACCGGCGCCACCATGGAAAATGTCTATGCTGAGCTTTCCAAGCTGAACAAAGCCGGCGAAGTGGATTTCTCCCAGGTCCGTTCCTGGAACCTTGACGAGTATGTGGGTCTTGCTCCTGAGCACGATCAGAGCTACCGCTACTACATGAACAAGCACCTCTTCAACAACGTGAACATCGACATCCGCAACACCCATCTGCCCGATGGTCTGGCTGAGGATGAAGAGTACGAAGCCGCCCGTTATGATGACTCCATCGACGAAGCAGGCGGCATCGACCTGTGGCTGGTGGGTATCGGCTGCTCCGGACATGTGGGTTTCAACGACCCCGGCACCAGCTTCTCAAGCCGCACCCATGTGGCTTACCTGACCAACACCACCTATGAGCAGAACAAGATCTACTTCAATCCCCCGGAATCCATGCCCCGCCGCGCCTACACCGCCGGTGTCGGTACCGTTCTGGATGCCAAAAAAGTGGTTCAGCTCATCACCGGCAAGCGCAAAGCCGCCATCGCCGCCGCTGCCATTGAAGGTCCCATGACCGCTATGATCTCCTCCAGCGCTCTTCAGCTCCATCCCGACACCATCATCATCCTTGATGAAGAGGCTGCCGCCGATCTGAAGCTCCGCGACTTCTATGATGAAGTCTTCATGAACGATCCCAAATGGGCCGCTTACCGGTAATTTCTCTTTGAGGAGTGACAATCATGGCTGAAGTGAAAGTTGATTGCCTTTACAAGCCGGAGCTTGATCCGGAGTTCGTGCCTGCTGTGCTGTGGAACCGTGAGTACCGCAAGCTGGCAGCTTCTGTGGCTGACTCCCTCAAGATCGCCATCACCCTTGAGCGTTCCAACGGTGCTGTTTCCCGCTTTGATACAGTCCTGCTGCCCGAAACTGAAGAGTATGCTGCATTGAATCTGCGCTACGTTGAGCGTATCGTCAAGTTCATGCTGTGGAGCTTCGGCGGCTGGCATGTGACCATCGCCGGTGCCCCCAAGGTCGCCGAAGGTCTTGCCAAACTCTACTCCGCAGAGGGTGAGCGCGCCTTTGACTATCAGGTCATGGGTGAACGTATTTATGACCGTCCTTTTACGGTTGACTCCTGCGCCTATGAAGCGGCTGCCCCTGAGAAGAAAGTCGCCATGAAACTCGGCGGACACTTTGAAGGATGCCGCATCGGCTTTGACCTGGGCGGCTCCGACCGCAAATGCGCCGCTGTGAAAGACGGCGAAACGCTCCACAGCGAAGAGGTGGTCTGGGATCCCTATTTCCAGAGCGACATCAATTACCACTATGAGGGTATCCTTGACTCCCTGAAGCGCGCCGCCGCCAAGCTCCCCAGAGTGGATGCCATCGGCGGTTCCGCTGCGGGTGTCTATGTTGAGAACCAGCCCCGTATCGCCTCTCTTTTCCGCGGTATCCCCGAAGGTGACTTTGCCTCCAAGGTGCGTCCCATCTTCCTTGAGATCGCCAAAGAGTTCCCCGGCGTGCCCTTTGTGGTGCTGAATGACGGTGAAGTGACCGCTCTTGCCGGTGCCATCAGCTTCAAGTGCAACTCCCTCATCGGTCTTGCCATGGGAACCAGCGAAGCTGTGGGTTATGTCACTCCCGAAGGTAATCTGACCGATTACCTCAACGAGCTTGCCTTTGCTCCCATTGACTACCGGACTGTGAATCCTCCCTGCGACGAGTGGTCCGGCGATGCCGGTGTGGGCGCCATGTATCTTTCTCAGCAGGCTGTTGGCCGTCTGGTCAAGACTGCCGGATTTGATTTCCCCGCCGACACCAAACTGCCTGAGATCCTGAAAATGGTCCAGAAGGCAATGGAGGGGAATGACTCCCGCGCCGCTGCCATCTACCGCACCATCGGCCGTTATCTGGGTTACGCTCTGGCGCACTATGCTGACTTCTATGATCTCAAGAACCTGCTGCTGCTGGGTCGTGTTTCCTCCGGCGAAGGCGGTTCCATCATCATTGAAGAAGCTCAGAAACTTCTCAAAGAGGCCTTCCCCGAACTGGCTATCCAGTTCCATCTGCCTGACGAGACCTTCAAGCGTCACGGACAGGCGGTCATCGCCGCAACTCTGTAAGTTACTGCAGCGTTCCATAAATTCTGCCCGCAGCTTTTTCAAGCTGTTCCGGGCAGAATTTTTTTATACCTTTTTTTGCCCCTCAGAGCTCTTGCGCTTGACTTTTTTCTTAACTGGCTGTATAGTAACCCGGACGACACTTTTTTAACCATAAGGAAAGAGCGTATTTTATGAGAAAAATTCTGTTCATGTTGGTGTGCGGTATGGTATTTTCAGCCATGGCCGCCCAGATCCCGGTTTCCATGGGGGATAAGCAATTTGTCTTTGACACCCGGGGCGGCGGTATCAAATCCATTATCTGGAAGAAAAAAAATTACTCCATCCCCTCAGGCGTCCATGCCGGTTCTTTTACAGAACGGGTCATGGCGGATACCCTTAAAAACGGCAAGCCCGCTCAATTCCAGGAACGCTTTGACAATCTGCACTTTGAACCGGAGTTTCTCAAGCGTTACTGGAATGTTAATGAACTTTCTTTTTCCGCCAGAGGCACCGGCGCCTTTGACTGGCTCAGGATCACCAAGATCTATACCGTTTACCGGACCAGACCTGTTATCAGTGTGAAATACATTCTCACCAATCTGGATTCCAAACCCCACAGCGCCGCCTTGTGGTCACGCACCTTCCTGCGTGCCAGTGAGGATGGCAAGAATGCCAATATCTATCTTCAGCCCCGGAAAAACGGCGTTGCAGAACTGCTCCACCCCGGACCTTCTGTCACTGGTGATGAGTGGAGTATCGCGCCTGACAAATCCTGGAGCGCAGTCTATGATCCCAAGAGCAAACGGGGCGCCATCGTCATGCTTCCCGCGGAAAAACCTGTCGCTTTTTACAGCTGGTTCAGCTTGAAAGATCCCATGGGAACTTTGGAATTTGTTACCGGCGAAAGAGCTCTTGCACCCGGAAAAAGCACCACGTTCAGCATTGAGGTCCTGCTTTCAGAGAATGTCCCTGCCGAACTGAAAAAGCCGGGGATTGCAAAACTTGACAAGGTCAAAGCGGCTGAAAAAAGCATCTATTACCCCAAATATCTGGCTGCGGGCAAAGAGCGCTCCATTTCCATCTATCAGAATCTGGGGGGTACACTCCCCCGGAGCAGAAACTCCATGAACCTGACTGTTCCCCGTCAGTTCACCGCCTCTGTCCGTGAAGTCATTCTCCCCCCTCAGGCTGACCCCGCCAATGTTGCGGTCTTTGAAGTTGCCAACAAACGCGCGGATTACTCCCGTGAAGTTCCCTCCAGATGCATCAAAAAAAGCGACGGGAGCAATGTTCTGCTCTTTGGCGTTCCGGGAGTTGATACAAGCTACCACGGCATCAAGATCGCCGATGACAGAACGTTCCGCAACAGCAGAAATGAGTTTTACGGCATGGCGGATTTCAATGTTGAGATCGCCTTTGACCGG
>JAGBWB010000404.1 GCA_017629975.1 Lentisphaeria bacterium | reverse complement strand
CTATCATGTTCAACGGTGACGGGACACCTCTGCGGAACTTCTTCCACGCCTCCCGTTCTCTGAAAGAGCTTCAGCGTGGTATCGGCAAGATGTGGCTTGAGGCTGACCGCAAGCCTGAAATTGCGATTTTGTACTCCCAGAGTTCTCTTTACACTGCCATGAACTCCATTGGTGTTTCCCAGTGGCAGAACAGTCAGTCTTCATGGGTGAAACTCCTTGAAGATTTGAAGTATGACTGCAAATTCATCTCCTACGAAGAACTTGCCCAAAAAGGCGTTGCTCCTGAATACAAAGTGGTGGTTCTGCCCTGTTCACTTTCACTTTCAGAGAAGGAATCTGCCGCCCTTGAGGCCTTTGTCAAACGGGGCGGAACTCTCATTGCTGATGTGGCTCCCGGACGCTTTGACGGCCATGGAAAACGGTGGAACAATCCTGTCCTTGCCAAATTCTTTGCCCCCAACTCCGGCGAGATCAAACCCTGGATGCAGCTTTATGCTCCCATGAAAGAGAAGTTCTTCACCGGCGAAAAAGCTCTCGGTATCAACACTGTCACTTCTTACGGCAAAGGCAAGGCTGTGCTGCTGAACCTTCTTGTCGGACAGTACCACTTCATCACTCTCGGAGGAACCGGCGGCGAAGTGAGCAAGAGCGTTTCCGGCGATGCCAAGTTCCAGCAGACTCTGCGTACTCTTGTTGACAGCAGTCTTACTGCCGCCAACGTGCGCCGTGAACTGCGTATCCTTGATGCCAAAGGCGGCGAATACCCCTGCATGGGCGTTATGCGTTACGACAGCGGCAACCGGATCCTTGCCATTCACAAGACCGGCGGTGAAGGGGAACGCTTCAATTTCAAGGCCGCCGTTCCTGTGACGGTCAAACTTGCCTCCAAAGGCCACGTTTACGATGTCCGTGAAGGAAAATATCTGGGTTACACCGATACTTTCAAGAGTTCTGTTCTGCCTGGTTGGAGCAAGATCTACTCCATTCAGCAGAAGAAAGTCAACGCTCTCAAATTGACCGTTCCCGCAGCTGTCACTGCCGGAAATGTGGTCAAAGTCAACTTCTCCGCCGAAGGAGCTGCCGGTTCACAGGTCTTCCATCTGGAACTGCGTGATCCTGCCGGTAAAGAGGTTTCTCTTGTTACCAAAAATTATTACACCGCCCCTGCCGGAAGTGCTTCCTTCCAGATTCCTTACAATGCTGCCAAAGGCATCTGGAGTGTGGAAGTCACTCACGTGAATACCGGTCTTAAGGCGGTCAAAAAGATTTCTGTCAAATAAAAGGTTGAAATATGCACAACGATTTCGGCAATGCCGTCAATGAGTATTTTGTCCGGGAGTTCCGCCGCCTTGCCAAAGCACGAACTGAACGGATCGCAAATCTGAAAACTAAAGAGGATATTCTCGCTTACGCCGCTCAGGCGAAAAAGCGCATCCGTGAAGTTTTCAATCTTGACAAACTGCCCCGGACTCCCCTCAACCCTCAGATCGTGGCTGAGTACGACTTCAAATACTACACCTTGAAAACGCTGTACTTTGAAAGCTGTCCCGGCTACTATGTGACCGCCAATTTGTACCTACCGGTTCCGGCAGACAAGCCCTTCGCCACGGTACTTCACCTTTGCGGCCACAATTTTGACGGTAAATCCAGTACCAACGGCGTCTCTCAGAATGTGGGATTCGCCGCCAACGGCATTGCTGTGCTCAGCATCGACCCTGTCTGTCAGGGGGAACGACTGCAGCACTTCCTCGAAAATGAGGCGAATTCCTGTGCCGCTCACAATGTCCTCGGTAAGGAGCTTGTTCTCTTCGGCGAACACTTCCCTGCATGGCGGGCATGGGATGCGGTGCGTGCCATTGATTTGATTTGCGAAATGGATGAACTGGATTCCTCCCGGATCATGCTGACCGGCTGTTCCGGGGGCGGAACCATGACCACATGGGTCAATGCTCTTGATGACCGTTTGATCGCTTCTGCGCCAAGCTGTGCCGTGACCCGCTGGCGGAGACTTGTGGAAAATGAAATTCCCGTTGACGCCGAGCAGCTCCCCCCCGAACTTGCCGGAGAAGGCTATGACATGGCTGACTTCCTTGTGGCCACCTTGCCCCGTCCCATTCTGGTGAGCGGCGAGACCAACGACTTCTTTGATGAAAGAGGCCAGCAGGATGTGGGACGTGAGCTTGAGCACTTGAGCACCATCCTTGAAGCTCCCATCAAAAGCACCTTTTTCACCGGTCCCAACGACCACGGTTTGAAAATCGAACAGCGTCAGGCCATCAATGAATTTTTCTTCAAGGCGGCAGGGGTCGTTTCCAAAGGGATCCCCGAAGAGGAGATCCCCCGGCCTGAGACGGAACAGAAACTGGTCGCTCCCGATGGTGATGTTTTCAAGATCCCCGGGAACCTGCCTGCTCTTGAATTGATGAAACAGCGTTACGCCAAGGTGGCAGCGGAGAGGAAAGCTCTTTCCAAAGCTGAACTTTGCGAGGTGTTGAAAAAGTCTCTGAGACTGCCTGAGTCGATCGTTGCTCCTGAAGACCACCGGACTCTGCCCCGGCAGATCTTCCGTGACGAAGATCACAGTATCAACCGTTACCTTCTGGAAAACGATGAGCGCATACTGGGTGTTCTCCACGCTTTGACCGGAAGAGGAAACTATCAGATCCCTGCTGACAAAGAGGTGGTTTTCTATCTGCCTGATGCTGAGTGTATTGAAATGGAAACTCTTCCTGAGGAGCTTTATAAGGACAAGATCCTTTTCGGCTTTGACTCTTTCGGTGTCGGTAATCTGATCCCCACTTCCTGCGGTGTGGCAGGGCGTAAACTGGATGCCTCCTACGGCTCTTTCTGGCACTTTGCCGGTATGAGTTTCATGCTGGGCAAAACCTTCCCCGGACTTCAGATGGAAGGCATCCTTACGGCGTTGAAAGTTCTCAAAGCTGAAGGCACTGAAAAGGTGACTCTCATAGGCAGGGGGTACGGAGCAATGCTTGCCTCCTACACGGCTCTCCTTGCTGAAGATATGGT
>JAGBWB010000403.1 GCA_017629975.1 Lentisphaeria bacterium | reverse complement strand
TCAACGTGGGCGATAATTGCAATATTACGGAGTTCTTTCATACTTACAGGTTCCTCAAATGTTGTTATCCTGATAATATAGCACAAGAACCGCTTTATATCAAGTAATTACGCCCTTTTACAGATGATTTTCCGGCAAAATTCCTCTTATTTTCTGAACCAGACGGTCAATGTATTTCCGGGATCAAAAAGATTTCCGGCGCTGGCGTAGTCGCAAAGCGGTATACCGTTCCAGGAGACATTGACCAGCGCTCCGGGGACTTCGCCCCTTGAATCGGCGGCAAGGACCAGCGGTCCCCGCTTCACAGCCACATAGGGAGAACCGTCGGGCGCGGGGATCTCTTTGAGAGAGAAGTCAAACACAAGCTCCACTTTGTCTTCAGGAGTCCAGCACCGGTTCAAAACAAGATAACGCCCTTTTTCAAAGGGGACCGCCTCGCCGTTGAGAAGGACTTGTTCCAGAAATTCCGGTGTTCTGAGACGCAGACAGCACCGTTTTTCCTCAGTAAAGCGTATCTGCGCTTCAGGCGCACAGGGGTAGTTCCCCTCAATTTTCAATGTTCCGTAAGTCAGAGCTTCAAACAAATTTACAGTGAGAATGTTTTCTTTTTCCGTGACAGCGATCAATGCGGCAGTGACCAACCCTTCCGGTCCCTGAGCGCGGCAGCAGTCGTTGCCGCCGAAAGGCGTTTTGAACCCCTTCAAGATCTGATCGGGAGCGTATGCCTTGAATCCGCCCCCTGTCAGAGGCGTGGGATTGACATGCATCCAATGGGTCCCGTCAGGGGCGAGAGCACCCAATATACCGTTGTAAAGGGATTTTTCCAATTCGTCAGCAACCCGGGGATCATCGGTCAGAGCAAGCATATCGGCGCAGTAGTGGATCCAGGTGGCGATGACGCAGGTTTCCCCCAGTCCCATAGCGCCTGCCCGGGTCTGGCGCAAGGCGCCGTCAAACCAGAATTCCCCCACACTGTCTTTGGCACCGCCTGCGCCTGTGATAAAGATCTCCCTCTCCCGTACAGCGTCGTAATATTTTTTGACCGCCTCCAGGCGTTTGGGGTCATGTTCCAGCAGTTCCAGTTCAGCGGCGCCCTGAAAACAGCTGGTCATCTCATAAGCCTTGCCGTTGCCCAGTGCCGCGGGGAGGATCCCTGCAAGCACATCATCAAAAATGTTGCCCAGAGCAGAGCATCCTGAATCGATGATGTATTGGGCAAAACGGCGGCACTTTTCATTTCCGGTCAGCCGCCACAAGGCGACCACGGCGCCCAGAATACTTGACGCGGCAAGGCCGTTGTGCCATCCGCATTCAAGAATGGAGCATTTGCCCTCTTCAGCTCCAGTTTGTTCCATCAAATGGTCCATGATCCCGCAGCAGCACTCCAGAATTTCAGGATCGGCTTTGATGAACTCATAATAACGCAGCAGAGCAAGCAGAACATATTTTCTGCCCCAGACATCCCATCCCCCCAGCTGCCGTTCGGCGGGGTAGGAAGAGATACAGCCGTCAGCAGTCCGGGTCGCCATCAGATTTTTCACGGTGCGGTCAAGAAGTTCTCTCAACTTCTCATCCCCTGTGGCGCAGTACGCTGTGATCTCAGAGCGGACGATTTTGCCCCAGAATTCACAGCGCCATGCGTTATCGTTTTCGTTTCTGTCTCTGAAAGGAGTTTCCAAAAGGTCATGATCAAGACACTTGAAACGCTTTTCCACACTCAATTCAATGGCTTTTCCCAAAGCTCCCTGCAACACAGCTGTTTTCATAAGACACCTCTTTTCAATAACTCACAAGGGATCGGTCATTTCAAGTTTGTTGATATTTCTTTCGCACTGGTCAAGGAATTTTCCCCACGCTTCAGGATCCACAAAGGCGTATTTATCCCCGGCAAAAAGTCTTTCGCAGCGCTCAACGGTCTGACAGTGCCCTGTATGGTTGCCGATGAAGACATCGACTTTTTCTTCACGGCAGCGGGCAATGCTTTTGCGGAACGCCCCCCGCCAGTTTTCCTTTTCAAGACCATGCTTGCGGATATAGGCGGACTGCATGGAGTTCAACCCGGCGCCTCCCATGGTTCCCGCCCGGTAGATCTTCCCCTCTTCCTCAATATCCCAGAAGAATGAAAAAGTCCCTGCCGTATGTCCGGGAGTTGCAACACAGTCAATGACCACATTGCCGAGAGTGATCCTGTCACCGTCTTTCAAAAGGTGATCCGGTTCAAAGATGCCGTTGAACTTCATATCATAATCATCCGCCCAGTTGAGTTCGGGGCGGGTACCGTTGACGATCTCCCTGTCGCCCTCGCCCATAAAGGTTTCGGCGCCGGTGAGTTCAACCAGCGCCTTTGTGGCGGCGGCGTGATCGATGTGTCCGTGGCTGTGGATGATATATTTCAGGTCATGGATGTCAAGACCGCACTCATTCATGGCATAAAGCACATAATAAAGGCTTTCCTGATAGCCGCTGTCAAGCATGATCAGTCCTGCGCCGGTGTCAATAATATGGGTCGACGCCTGCGCCAGCCCGACGAACCAGGTGTTTCCAAGGACTCTGAAAGGTTTCATCGCCCCCTGCCACGGATGATTTCTCATAAATAGGTTACCTCAATATGTTTTTTGTAAATGAACTCAATAATATAGCACAGAAGATTTGATTTGCAACCTTGTCAAAAGGGAATTTTCAACCATCCGGTGTTCCATGCGCTCAAAGCGGGCAGAGAGACTTTGCAGGATCCTTTTTCATGGGCAAATTCAACTTTCACCGGAGCTTCCCCGGGAATGCAGAACTCACCTGCGGTCACACTTTCAGGAACACCCCTGAGCAGAAACGCTTTTTCTTTCAGAGAACCGATGGTGGGATTGAGGAAAAGCACACTCCGCAGTTCCCCCTTTTCCGTCACCCGGGGGACGATGATGCACTGGAGCGGCTCCGCAGGCAGTACAGGGAGCCTTTCCTTTGAAACCCAGTCGGCAATGCGGTTCAGCTGGCGCACCCGGTCAGAGGAGATATAGTGGATGCACAATCCCTCATACCCCAGAAGCGCGCAGCGGCTGCCTGAAGCGGATTCAAAAAGCACTGTGGCGTTCCCCTGAAAGCTCTCTTCATTGTCCCGGTAGACGCCGGGGATCCGCACTTTGAGTCCCTCAGGGATTTCAAAGGCAAAGCGGCGTTTGTTGAGGGGGGAGTGATAACGTGTTTCCGCTCCCTGATTCACAGGGTCTGAAGTGTAGTATTCAGAAGAAGCGCTTTGTATCTCATTTACCCGGATCCCTCCCATCAGATGATTCAATCCCCGTTCCTGAAGTACGGCTGCGGCATATCCGTCAAGGATGCAGCCTTTGGCAAAGATCTTTTCCAGCTCCTCTTCAGAAAGTTTCTCTGCGGCGGTGCCCCAGAGAATGAAAGCACTGCAAGAATCGGCACAACCGCCGAAGGCAGTTCCGCCCACGGCAAGTCCGGCCTGTTCAATACCGGGGACTGCCCCCACCCGGGCGGCAACGCCGATGCCGCTGGCAAAAGTGTTTTCATTGTGGCGGATATAGGCTTTGTAACAGGGGGACTCCGCCGCAAGAGGTTCAAGAAGTTCCCTGCCGTACCACTCTGGCGTTTCCAGAGCGGGGTCCATGATGAAGTAGGACAAACTGTCGTGTCCCATGGCAAGATAATAGAGGGACTCCAACCGGTGTCCCTGGGAGGTCTTGCAGGTCATCGTGCGGGGACAGGATTCGATTTCAGGACAGATCTGGCTCAAAGTGTCATACTTCTGCTGATCCCGGATCTCCATGGAAAGCAATATTCCCTTATCAAGTATACTGGCAGGATTAAAGTCACAGTAAGCCCCTCCTCCCGGACGGGAACCCACACGGGAGTTGCTGTGTTTTTTCAGCGCCTCGATCACCGGCAAACGCATCAGATGCAGACAGTGCTGCAAGCCGAAGCGGGTCTCAGGCGAGATTTCAAGAAATGCTTTTACAACCACCTCTGCCACCTGACTCAGGCTCCTGATGCCGAAGTTTTCCCACCGTTTGTAGAGTTCAGGATCTTCACGGTATGCGGAAACAAGTTCTTCTCTTGTGTAAAGGACGCCCTCTTCTCTGCCGAAAATTTCAAGGCAGTCAGGACAGTAACAGCCGCAAGGCTGCATGGCAGGTCTGTGATTGTGGAGCCGCAGATCATCGTCGATCCAGACGGAACCGGGATGCCACTGGGCATAGATCTTTGCCACCTCTCTGAAGTATTCCAGAAACCCTTTCTGCCGGGGACAGCTCACATAGCGGCACTGTTCGCCGTTGACGCCCACATAACTGCTCCATGTTTTTCCGGAAGCTCCGGCAGAGGCGGTGATATCATCGCTGTGGCCCAGCGTGGATTGCAGCTGCAAACTGGGAATGATCCCGGCCTCCCGGAGTTCCCGGGCGCAGAGTGCCATATATTCAGAGCGCTGTCTGTGTTTCTCAAGGGGGGGAACGCCCACACCGGTTGAAAACCACACTTCATCACAACAAGCCTTTGTCCGGCAGAGCTGGGGGAAGAGGCGGTTCCACACTTCAGGCTTTTCGTGACCTGACCGCAGACGCATCATCATGAGAGGGCGCTCCGGATCGGGAGAAAATATTTCTTTACCGTTCATAAAAATTCCAATTCTCCGTTTTTATAATTGCAGTCCCCCGGCAATGGGGATCTCTGCACCTGTGATGTATGAAGCCCGGGGAGAGGCAAGAAATGCCACAAGGTCGGCACACTCACCGGCGCTCCCGAAACGGTGCATGGGGATCTTTTCTTTCAGCATGGCGGCAAATTCAGGATCACTCAGGGCTTTGGCGTTGCGGTCCGTTTCAATGACTCCCGGCAAGATGGTGTTGACGGTAATATTGAAAGGAGCGTTTTCAACAGCGGCAGTCTGTGCAATATTCATCAGCGCCGCCTTGGTGGAGCCGTAAAGGGCAAGTCTTGATGCGGGCTTAGTGCCGTTGACGCTGCCCACAAAGATCACTCTGCCCCACATCTTTTTACGCATTTCAGGCAAAAGACGGTGGAGCAGTATGCAAGCACTTTCCACATTGGTGTTGAACATCCGCAAATATTCTGCTGCATCAAAGTTCCCAAGTCCCGTGTAGCTCTGGACCGAGGCATTGAGAACGAGGATGTCAGGCACTTTATCTTCCCTGATGAGCTTTTCTGCCAGAAGTTCCACCGCCTGAAGATCGCTGAAGTCGGCGGTAAGTTTGATACTGTTTTCCCCTGCTTCTGCGGCGGCGCTGTCAAGAGCGGCGGAAGGGGCGGTACCATGAAAAATAAGAGTACAGCCTGCCGCGGCAAGCTCCAGCGCCGCCGCTCTGCCGATGCCCCGGCTGGAACCGGTGACAAAGGCAAGTTTTCCGTTGAGTTCCTGCATCAGAAGTATCCGCCCTTTTCAATGATCTCAGAGATGGTGTCCCCCTGGTGGACCCATTTGAAAATATCTATTTCGGTCCGTTCCACGCCCTCGGCACGGAGCAGCACGTCGTAGGCGATTTCACGGGGGATGCACAAGACACCGTCAATGTCTCCGAAAATAATATCTCCGGGACGCACGGTGACTTTGCCGATGCGGATGGGAACTTGATAATGGGTGATCATACATCTTCCCAGAGAACCGTTGCTGGTGCGGTATTTGTAAAAGATGGGGAACTCCTGCTGCAATATCTGTTTGGTATCCCGGATGCCTCCTGCGATGACGGCGCCCCGGATGCCTTTGCTCTTGGCGGTGGCAGTCATAACGCCGCCCCAGAGAGAACCTTCGGTATCTTCAGAGGTATCCCAGACCACCACGCCCTCAGGCTTGAAGTCGTCCAGCATCTGGGCGCGGAATGTCATTTCGCCCTCGATCATCACATTGGGGGCGCTCTTGACGGTAAAGGCTTCGCCGCAGACGGTCATTTCATCCCGCAGCGGCATGATGGAACTGGGCAGATCCTGATTCATAAGAGTCAGTTCACGCAGACAGTCGTTGACGCATCCGGTGTAAAGTCTTTCGTATCTTTCGCACAGCTCCTTTACAGGAATGGGAAAGGTGCAGTCGGGGATCCGCTGCCGTGAAGCGATGAGTTTGTCAAGTTTCATCAATCCCGCCTCTTTGGTGCGGGTACGCATATCCTGAAGTGAAGGCATAAAAATGTTTCCTTATATTATTTGAGCATGACAGGAATATCTTCGGCAGGGGATTTTGGGAAGTGGAATTCCCCTGTAAAAACCCCGGCATCGGTGCGGACTTCAATATCGTAATCTCCGTAGAAGCCCTGGAACATATTCTTTTCGTACAAGACGTAATCAAAGGTGGTGTCGGTCTGCCACTCCTCTTTGATAAGGCGCTTGAGGACTTTGAAAGCGGGCTTTTCGGAAAAGTCGTAGTTGACAAGTCCGGCACGGAGACTGTTTTCACCTTCTTCGCTCCCCATGGGGGCGTAGGCGGCGGTACCGTCCACAAGATTCCACCAGGTGACGCCCTCCACGGCAGGATGGCTGAACCAGATACGGTAGAGTCTTTCTGTAACCAGTTCCTGAAAGAGATCGCCGTTACCCAGATCCCGGCGGCTGATGACGCTGACTTCAGAGAAGTTGACAGGGAGCTGCAAACGGGCATACTGATCGAGAACGCCGTAGATGAGACGGGGATTCATAAACTTGTCAGAGGGAGCGCCCATATACTTTGCCATCATGTGATACTGCAATCCCAGGCCCCCGACACGGCACCCCTTTTCAAGAAGCCGCTGCACCAGCAGATAGACGGGGGTGTAATCTCCCAGATAGTCCCACCAGTGGTTGTTGTCGTTGTAGATGAGCTGTGCCGCAGGGAAAAGGGTATCCGCCATGTGGAAGACCCGCTCCACATAGTCGTGACTCAACCGCTGATGGAGCAGCGGCTGATGGGCCTGAGCCTCGTTGACACAATCCCACAGAAAGATCTCGTCGCCGTACCTTGCAGAAAGCTCCCGCAGACGGCGCTGGAGCCGCTGCATGAACCGCTCCGGATCATTGGGGGTCCAGCCGGGGAGGAAGCTATGCCAGCAGAGGGGATGACCTTTGGGGGTGAGGTTGTTTCTGCGGCAGAAGGCAAGGACATCATCCGGGGGCGGACGGCGGTAGATGGTAACGGAACCTGATTCAAAACGGCATTTGCCGTCTTCAGGCTCAAGGTCGCTCCAGTAAAAGGGGATCACAGCTTCGTTGAAAAGAGAAGCAAAGACCTCTTCGTACTTTTCATTCTGCTCCTTTTCGGGGAACTGCCCCAGCATAAAGGCGTTGCATCCGAACCGGAAGGCGTGCTTTTTCAGTTTGACCCGGACTTGAGCGTTCTGCACAAGGCTCCTGTCCGGAGCCACCAGTCCCAAACGGCAGAAGCCCTTGCGGTACATCTCAGTACCGTACTTGATCTTGAAATCAGTTTCTTCGTCAGGAGCAAGAAGAAAACGGCTGTAATTTTTGGCAAGGTCGTTCATTTTTTGATTTTCTCAACTCAAATGGGCGGTCATGGATTCAACCTTACCGTAGGCATTTTCCCAGGTGAATTTATAGTCGCCGCGGAATCCCCGGAATACCACCCGGGCACTGCTGTCGGCTTTGAGTTCCCCATTGGTGCGCCACTCTTTGTTGATCAGTTCGTCAAGGGCGAAGTAGGAAAGTTTGGGTTCCATATTCCTTGTAAAGAGTCCGGAGACAGCCGGTTCACCGGGAGCGCCGCAGTTATCCACCACGTTCCACCAGGTGATCCCCATCATGGGTTCAAGACTGAACCAGAGGCGGTAGAGATTCCGGGTGATTTCCGCCTGAATGATTTCCCCTTTGCGGTCGCCGCCGGGGGCGGTGATGGTGATTTCAGAAAGATGGACGGGGAGTCCGGCTCCGGCGACCCTGGCCATGGTTTCACGGACTTCCGCCGGACACCGGACAGTGGTTTTGCCGTCGGCGATATCCTGACAGCTCTGAGGATCAAAAAGGTGCATCTGAGCGCCCGCGATATCGATCTTGCAGCCCCGCTTCAGCAGATCTTTCATTTGATTGAGATAATGCTCACTCAAATTGTAATCGTTGATATTGAGCTTGATATGTTCAGGGAAAACGCTTTCAGCGATTTTAAAACTGCGGTAGGTGTAATCTCCCGGCATGGGGCCGTAGTTGCTCTTGCAGATTTTAGCGCCGGGGATCATGCGGCCATCCCGGAAATCTCCGGCACTTTCGTTGACCACATCCCAGCTGTGGACCTTATCGCCGTAGCGGATGGCGATTTCCATGATCCTTTTGGCAACAAGGGAGTTGATAAGAGTCGTAAATTCAGGGATCGCCTCGGCGATCTCTTCGGGAGTCATATCCTTGAACGCTTCAGCGAGACCGCCTGACTGGAGTCTTCTGTTTTCCGGATTGCGCTCAAGATCGGCTTTAAGCAGATAGTCAAAGGGGATCTTGTTGATGAGCCAGTCGGGGATCTGCCAGGTGTTGTTGCCCCAGACAAGGGGGTGTCCGTGGAGCCGGATCCCTTTGGAAAGACAGAACTCCACCACAGGATCGGTTGCAGGACGGCGCCAGTGAGGTTGTTTCCAGGGTTCGGCACAGTTGTTCCAGAACTCAGGCGTATCCCGGTATTCGGCACGGAACCGGGGGCATCCCTCCTCAAGCTCCAGCTGTTTCCAGTAAAAAGCGATGGTGGCGGAGTTGAAAAGATCTCCGTAAAGGGCCTTGTAACGGCGGTTTCTTTCATCGGTTCCCAGCTGATCATAGTTGAAAATATGGGCGCCGAAAATGAAGTCGTGAGAAATCTGTTCAATTTTTACGCACCGTCCTGCGGCAGAAGGGGGCAGCTGGAACTCCCCGTCGGCTTTACGGTGTTTTTCAATATCGGCATCTATTCTTTTCTGTTCTTCATCGTTCCAGAGATCCCGGTAAGTTTGAGAAATAACGCTATTGATCTCTTCCTGTGAAACGGCGGGTTTGGTGTAATTGCTCATGGTGCATCACTCCTTATTGTATTTATGACCACTGACGGTCGTTTGACCACTCTTTATCCCACTCTTGTGTGGAACTCCACGGTTCGGGGAAATCCTTGTGGGCGTGACTTGCGATCAACTCTTCGTTGAGCGCCTCGATCCCCAGTCCGGGGGCGTCGGGAACGGTGATGAAGCCCTTTTCGCATTTCAAAGCAGGTTTCACCAGTTCGCCCCACCAGGGGATATCCACACTGTGGAGTTCAAGACTCATAAAGTTTCTCGTTGCCGCCGCAACATGGACTGCGGCAAGGCATCCGATGGGACTTTCAGCCATGTGGAGATTCATCTGGACGCCGTAATCTTCTGCCATGTCGCCGATTTTTTTGGTTTCCATGATTCCCCCTGCGGTGAGGACATCAGGGTGGACAACGGCCAGAGCGCCTGATTCAAAGAGGGGTTTGAAACTTTCTTTCAAATAGATATCCTCCCCAGTTCCCAGAGGAACGCCGGTCGCCTCGTGGAGACGGACCCATTGCTGGGTCATCTGCCACGGAACGGCATCTTCCATCCATGCCAGATTGAATTTTTCAAGGCGGCGGGCAAGTTTAATGCAATCTTCAAGGGGAATATGTCCCAGATGGTCAATGGCGATGGGGACTTCATATCCCACAGCCTCGCGGCACTCAGCCATATAGTTTTCAAGGTAATCCAACCCTTTTTCCGTCAGATGGATACCGGTAAAGGGGTGGGCGGTGTTGAAAAGATCGTATGCCGCCCCCCGCATGGCAGAGGGGTTGATGGAGCCGTGGGGCGTCTTGAAGACCTGTTTGTACTCTTTCATGGTCTCAAGGAATCCCAGAGGGGCACTCAAAGCACCGGGAACATTCATCAGGAGTTCAATTCCAAGATCCATCTTGAGAAAGGTGAATCCCTTTTCCATACGTTCTTTGAGCGCCTTGCCCATATCCCTGCCGCCGCCCTTGGAGTCGGTATCGCAGTAGCAGCGCACCTTGTCCCGGAATTTTCCACCCAGCAGCTGCCAGACAGGAACGCCCCACACCTTGCCGGCGATATCCCAGCAGGCGACCTCAATGGCGCAGACGCCGCCCGCCTGACGGGAGTGGCCGCCGAACTGTTTGATGCGGCGGAATATTTTTTCCACATTACAGGGATTTTCACCTATGATGCGGCTTTTGAGCATAGCGGCATAGGTGCGGCTTGAGGCGTCCCGGAGTTCGCCGTAGCCGACGATCCCCTGATTGGTGTAAAGTTTCAAAAGCGAACACCTTTTGGGCGCGCCGTCGATATCGGCAAAGCGCATATCGGTGATCTTCAGATTTGCGGGATCGATTTTCATAGAAAAAAACTCCTGTATGTTATGGAATAATTCACATTGATTCACATTCAAAAACGGCTTTTTTGAGCAGTTCTTCATACTTTTTCCGCCTGTTTCCGGCAAAGTCACCGGCGCTGCCGATAAGAGTCAGAGCAGCAAAGATCCTGCCCGAACTGTTCCGCAGGGGCACTGATAAGGCGGCGATGTTCCAGCGGTTATTGCTCATATTTAAAACGCAATTGTTGCGCCGCACCTCTGCCACCGCAGATTTGAGCAGTTCAGGATCTTTCTTTTCCGGAATGGGGGCGCTGCACCCTGCAAGGCAGGAGAGTATATTTTCGTCAGAATCATCTGCAAGAAGCGCCGCGCCCACGGAGCCTTCAGCAAGGGGGAAGGTGGAACCGGGAACTCCTGTGAGGGTCACCGGGCCTTCCGGTTCTGCCCGGTATTCGGTGATTTGAAGATTGCCCCGGCGCAGAGAAAGTTTGCACGCCGTATGACAGAGACAGCAGAGTTCATCCACCTTGTGCCGTGCCCGTTTCAGGATCTCAAGATCCCGGTCAAAGGGTTTGAAAAGAGTCAGGACTCCAGAGGCAAGAAAGTAAGTTCCCCTGTCATCCTTTTTCACCCAATCCCGGCAGGCAAGGGTTTGAAGAATACGGTAGGCAGTACTCATGGATATGCCGAGGGCTTTACTCAGTTCCCCCTGCGAAGCAGGAGCTTCTGCAAGCATTTCAAGTATCTGTACGCTTTTATCTACAGCCGGGATCCCATTGTTCATATTTGAACACCTTAAATTTCATTTTTGAAATATGTTTTAATATAAGCCCTCTTGCCTTAAAATACAACCTTCCGGTATAAAAAAATGGAAAAAAGAGACAAAAAAAACCGCACCCCTGAGGAGTGCGGTTTTTCTTTGACTCAAGTAAAGGATTACTTGGAGTGATAGTGAGTGTGAAGCAGCTCGTGAGCCTTCTCGCTTCCGGGTTCACCGAGGAACTCAGCATAGAGAGCCTTGATGTCGGTGTTCTCGTGAGAGAGACGCAGTGTCTTCTTCTCGTCCTCGGTGTAGATACCTTTCATGCGCTTTTCAAGGAGCGCGGTATCGCCGTGGAGGAAGGGCTGTCCGCCGCCGTTGATACAGCCGCCGGGGCAGGCCATGATTTCAATAGCCTGGAAGCGGTTGGGATCCTGACGGACCATGTCAAGCACCTTGCGGGCATTGCCCAGACCGGAGCAGACAGCGACGTTGATGGATTTTCCGGGAGCAATCTGAACAGTGGCTTCTTTGATGCCGTCAAGTCCGCGGACAGCGCGGAAGTTGATGGCGTCGCCTTCCAGATTCTTGCCGTTGAGCATGAAGTAGACGGAACGGCAGGCAGCTTCGAGCACACCGCCGGTAACACCGAAGATGTCGGCGGCACCGGAGGAC
>JAGBWB010000402.1 GCA_017629975.1 Lentisphaeria bacterium | reverse complement strand
TGTCTAGTGGCAACATGGGCATCTCTGTGTGTGCAATAGCCAATCTTCTAAGATTAAACACAACCATAATCATGCCAAAAAGCATGAGTGAAGAAAGAAAAAAACTTATTAAACTATATGGTGCAAATTTGATTTTGGTAAACGATTTTAAAGTAGGAGGCTCATTATGAGTTTTGATCTTGAGAAATTTGCCGCAGAATGTCAGGTGGCAGATCCCTCTTCTTTTGCCGTAAATTGTGAAAAATTGCGTCTGTTTCTTGAAGAGACCAATAAACATATCAATCTCACCCGCATTACCGGGAAAGAGGAGTTTGATCTTAAACACGCCGCAGATTCTCTGGTCATCGCCAGATTTTTCCCTGAAATAACCGCAGGCGCTCATCAAATCGCCGATCTGGGGTGCGGTGCAGGATTCCCCTCGCTCATATTGGCTCTTGCCTATCCTGAACTTCAGATCACCGCCATTGACAGCACGCTGAAAAAGCTCCGCTTTGTGGAAAGCGCCGCAGAAACTCTGGGTCTGAAAAATCTGAAGACTGTTCACGGCAGGATCGAGGAACTCAACCGGCAGCAATCTTTCAGGAACCGTTTCCATATCGTAACGGCGAGAGCCGTGGCGGAGTCGCCCCTGCTTGCCAAGGCAGCGTCGGGATTTCCCTGCCGCGGCGGAAGATTCATCTTTTACAAAACCCCCGGACAGGCAGCGGGTGAACTGCCCCTTCTGGGCAGCGCATGGCACATGACGCCGGAGTTTGAATTGCCCGGGTGCGGAGCAAGAGTTATGGTTTATTCAGAAAAAAAATGATTTTTTTTGAAAAAAGGACTTGAAATTTTAAAAAGTTTGTGTTATAATAGTACCAGGTAACAGAAATAATGAATGAATACCAGAAAAATGAGATGTTGGTAGAGGCCGAAGGCTTGGTCAAGATTTATCGTGGCCGCCGGGTGGTCAGGGACGTCTCAATCAATGTTCGTG
This sequence comes from Lentisphaeria bacterium, assembly GCA_017629975.1. Classification (GTDB taxonomy): domain Bacteria; phylum Verrucomicrobiota; class Lentisphaeria; order Victivallales; family Victivallaceae; genus UBA1784. Next base: position 8,065 of record JAGBWB010000402.1, on the reverse strand, counting down.
CCGGAGAGGTCGTTGGACTTTTTGGTCCCAATGGAGCCGGCAAGACCACCAGTTTCTACATGGTCATGGGACTTGTCCGTCCCGATGGAGGTACCGTTAAATTCCGCGGCGTGGATGTTACAGATATGCCTATGTATCTGCGCGCCCGTATGGGCATGGGGTATCTCGCTCAGGAGCCCTCCATCTTCCGTAAGCTTACTGTTGAAGAAAATATTATGGCGATCCTTCAGACCCTTGATATTTCCGGCAAAGAGCGCAGAGAACGCTGCGAGACGCTTATGGAAGATTTGGGGTTGACCAAGCTCCGCAGCCAGAAAGCCATGACTCTTTCAGGCGGTGAAAGACGCCGTCTTGAAATTACCCGCGCCATGGTGACGAATCCTGCGTTCATCATGCTTGACGAACCTTTCAGCGGAGTCGATCCTCTGGCTGTGAGCAATGTCCGCGATATCATCTTGAGACTCAAGGAAGAGCGGAATCTGGGAATTCTTATCACCGATCATAATGTGAGCGACGCTTTGAAAGTCGTGGACCGCGCCTATCTCATGGCAGAGGGGCAGGTTTTAGTGGAGGGAACAAGCGATTATCTGATTAACGATCCCGAAGCGCGTAAAGTGTACTTCGGCGACAGTTTCAAGCTGTAGTCCATAACCCGGAAACAGGTTCCGGCGTTAATAAAAACAGGAGAGTAATTATGAACATTTCCATCATCGGCAGACAGTTCGGCATCACTCAGGCCATTTACGGTTACGTTACTGAGCAGCTTAAGTCACTGGTTTCCGCTACTCCTCTGAAAGTTACATCCGCAACTGTTGTTTTCGGTCGTGAAAAGAACCGTTTTTCCACCACTCTGGTCCTGAATTGCAAGTATCACACCCTCAAGGCAGAGGTTGAAAGTCTTGACCTTTACCGTTCCTTTGACGCCGCAGTCGGCAAGGTCAGCCATCAGCTCTATGTGCTGACTGACCGTGTCCGCGACCACCGGGGCGTTGCTCTGAGGGATCTTGAGGGCGCTTACGCTGAATCTGCTATGGCAGGGGAGGAGTAATCACTCAAGCGATCAATTCAAACTGAAACTGATCCGCTTTCTATTCCGGCGCCCGGAAAGCGCCGGCTGGGGATCTTGAGATGACCGGGAGTTGTTCCCGGTCATTTTAATTAAAGAAAAGTATATGAAAATTTCAATTGTTACCATCGTCCGGAATGACAGGGCGCATATTGAGGAAACCCTCAAATCTGTTCTTGAACAGAATAAAGAGAACTTTGAACTGGAATATGTGGTGATCGATGGAGCTTCCACAGATGGAACGCCTGAGATCATTGAGAAATATGCAGACTCTCTTGCCTATTTTGTCAGCGAAAAAGATACCGGCATCTACACCGCCATGAATAAGGGGATCGCTCATTGCACAGGTGATATCATCGGTATGATCAACTCCGGTGACCGTTATCTGCCGGGGGCGTTGGCTGCTGTAGCTGAGGCATTCCGTAAAAACGGTACACTGGACCGCATTTTCTGGGGGGATGTGATCTATCAGCATCAGGGATTGGTCAAAGGATTCCGTGAAAACAAAAGATATATCGGTGCTTTTGCTCCTCACCCCTCCATGTTTGTCCCAAGGTGTATTTATGAAGAGATCGGGACTTATGACGAAACTTTCAGACTTCTCGGAGATTACGATTTTATGTACCGGGCTGTCAATGTGAAAAAAGTTCCGGTTCTCTATGTGCCTGTGCCTGTGGCATTCTATCTTGAAGACGGACTTTCTGACCGGTATGTATTCCGCTGCCTTAAAGATGAGTTGAAAGTAAAATGCCGCTACGGACAGAATCCTCTTGCCGCATATACCGTTTTCGTTTTGAAAGTGCTCAAGAATCTGCCGCGCATCCTTAAAAACCTCCGGGGATGATCCTTGACAAAACGGAAACTTTGTGTTATATTTTGAAGATGTTTGAAGCTCAAAATGGAGAAAATCATGAAATACGAACTTGAAGTAGGTGCAAGAAATGTGGAAGACGCTCTCGCCGCATGGCGCGGCGGAGCTGACCGGGTGGAGCTTTATGTGAGTCCCACGGAGGGCGCTTTGACGCCCAGTTACGGACTTGTGAAACAGATGATGGAGGTCAAAAAAGCCACCGGTATCGGTCTGGGGATCTTTGTTATGATCCGCCCCCGCTCCGGAGATCCTCTTTATACGGATTCTGAATTTGATGTGATGCTCCGTGACACAGAGGCGCTTTATGACGCCGGAGCTGAAGGTTTCATGTGCGGCATTGTTACTCCCGAAGGGGAATTGGATGTGAAGCGCATGAAAAAGATCATTGACAAAGTTCCCGGACGCAGATTTACTCTGCACCGCGGTTTTGAGTCGGTCAGAGATCAGTCCAGAGCTCTGGAACAGGCTGTGGATCTGGGAATCGAATTTATTCTGACCGGTGCCATTCTGCCCGGATATCAGTTTGATTTCAAGCGTCTCATGAAGCTCCACGAACAGGCGGCAGGCAGGATCAAGATCATGGTGGCACTGGGCGGAGCTTTCAAGACGCCCGATCTGCCTCAGCTTCTTATTCCCGGTATGCCCTTTGACTACCACATCGTCAACGGCTACCGTCAGCGCAAATCCGCTATGAAGTTCGTTCCCGGCATGGAGCCCGGCGACGATGACTATCTGATGAAGAAACTTGAAACTGTTGACTATCTTGAAGAATCCACAGTCCGGGAGATCCGCGACATTATGGATAAATATCTTGACAAATAAAATCTGAGGAAAAAACAAATGGCTGATTTCAACTCACTTGTAAACGATTTCAAAGCTCTGGGTATCAAACCCGGAATGAGTCTTCTGACCCACTCTTCACTGCGCCGGGTCGGTCCCGTTGAGGGCGGTGCTGATACTGTTATTGACGCTCTTCTTGAGGTCCTCGGACCTGAAGGCACTTTGATGATGTCCACTGTCGGCGGCAATGTCAATCCCGATCAGGTGGTCTTTGATGTGCAGAACACCCCCTGTACCGTGGGAACTCTTGCCAATGTCTTCCGTAAGCGCGAAGGCGTGATCCGCAGTCTGCACCCTGTGCACTCCATCTGTGCTTTCGGACCCAAGGCAAAGTTCTTCACTGAGGGACACATTGACATCAACACCCCCTGGTCGCCCGACTCCCCCTACGGCAAACTGATGCGCAACCAGGGACACATCCTTTTCCTCGGGACCAACTTCACCTGCAACACCTGTATCCATGCTCTGGAAATTGAAGCCCGTGTCCCCGGTCTGCATACCAAAAATACCACTGAGCTTTACATTCATGACTACGACGGCAATGTCCGTACCATCCAGCACCACTGGCACTCCCCCAAAAAGGATTACTTTGTGGATATGGAACACGTTGTTGAAGCTGCGGGCGGTCTTAAATGGGGTAAAGTCGGTCTCGGCTTCAGCCGTCTGGTGGATGCGGAAATCCTTCGCGCCACAGTGCTGCCCATTCTCAAGAGCACTCCTGAACTGGTGATCATGCGCCGTTCTGATAATGACTTTATCTGGGAACCCTGATAAGATCGTTTTCTTCTGCTTCCCGAGCCGCCGTGAAAGATTTTACGGCGGCTTTTTTCACCTTTAGCGCTGTTCATGACAAAGGACGGTAAAAAAGATTGCGGGAGTTGAGGAGGTGGTGAAACAGGGACAGAAAAACTTATTTTACCTGCCCGTGATGAGAGTAAAGCCTGACCTCTGAAAAATGGGGCGCGTCTTTGCCGGAAATACCATTTCTTTCCTTGAAAAATGATATCGCGGGCGTTATTTTAATACAGATGCATTCATGTAAGTATAAATTACCAGAGAAAACAGAAATGGGAAATGTCATTTTTAAAAACCGTCAGATCCTGATTGACGGCCAGGCGGAGCAGATCCGTTCAGGAGCTATGCACTATTTCCGGATCATGCCGGAGCAGTGGCAGATGCGTATTGAGGCTTTGAAATGCTGCGGGCTGAATACTCTTGAAACCTATATGCCCTGGAATCTGCACGAAAAAAATGAGGGGAGTTTTGATTTTCAGGGCAGACTTGATATTGCTTCTTACATACGGATGGCGGGGGATGCCGGACTTTATGTCATACTCCGTCCCGGTCCCTACATCTGTTCTGAATTGGATCTGGGCGGACTCCCGCCGTGGCTGCTGACCAAAAAGTGCCGATTGCGTTCATCTGAAAAAGTTTACATGAGTTACGTCCAACGCTATCTGAGAGAAGTTTTCAAAGAGGTGCGTCCCCTTTTGTATACCAACGGCGGCCCCATTATCGCCATGCAGATCGAAAATGAATATATCGGCAGCGATCTTGAATATATGGAAGAGCTGCGGGATCTCTTTTTAAGTGAGAACATCGATGTTCCTTTAATGGCTTCCAACTCCCCCGGGGAACTCCACTGCAGTCTGCCTGACGGCGTCTTTGCCTGTGTCAACGGCAGAAATCATCCGGCTGCCATGTGCGAAGCGCTGAAAAAACTCCGGCCTGAAGATCCTCCCTTTGTCATGGAGCTCTGGAACGGAGCCGGACAATACTGGGGGGATGATTTTCTTGAACATGATCCGGAGCAGGTCGCCGCTGACATCAGAGAAGCGATGAAAGAAAAGTTGAATTTCAATTTATACATGTTTCACGGCGGTACCTCTTTCGGATTTATGAGCGGCTCCGGGGGCGGTTTCGGCGGCGCGCCTTACCAGTCTCTTCTGACCAGTTACGATGTGGATGCCACGCTCCCTGAGGGAGGAATGCCCGGGAAAAAATATGACGCCGTCAGGCGGGAAATTCTTAACGCTCTCCCCGGAGTTAAACTGAATGATCCGCCGCGTCCGGAACGTTGCGCTTACGGTGAAATAAAACTTTCTGAAGCCGTCTCCCTCTTTGACGCCCTGGAACTTTTGAGTCGCGGGATCCCTGCGGAACGGGCGCTGAGCTTTGAAGAGCTCAAGTGTTATTACGGCTTTGTCCTTTACAGGTTCCGTGCCGTCAATGACGGCGTGCAGTCCCTTTCTCTGAACGGTATGCGTGACCGGGTGCAATTTTTTGTCAACGGACACTATACCGGCACGCTCCATCGCAATGACTGTGCGGCAAAGAAACTGCACTTCAAAGCCTCCAAGGGGGATACCCTTGATTTTCTTGTGGAAAACTGCGGACGCCTGAGAAATACCATCGCCGAACTTCAGAATGACAGCAAAACTCTGGGCATTGTCACTGACGGTTTTACTTGTGAATTACGGAACTGTCTCTGTTTTCCGCTGGATCTTGAGGATCTGAGCGCTCTTCCTTTCCGCAGTTCCGAGGGTTTTTTTACCAATGAACCCGCCTTTTACCGGGGATATATGGAAGTTGAGAAAACAGCCGATACCTTTATCAGAGTCCCTGCCGGTACCCGGGGGACCCTCTGGATCAATGGATTCAATCTCGGACGCTACTGCAATGCAGGTCCGCAGTACACCCTTTATGTGCCTGAACCTCTGCTGAAAAAAGGAAAAAACGAAATCATCATCTTTGAACTTGAGCATCTGGGTATGAATATGGCGTGGTCTCAGGATTCACCTGATATGGGACGCAAACGATGCATGATTTTGTAATCCGGCAGGGCACAGAACTTCTTAACTCAAATTTGTGACAGTATATGTGATAAAAAAGTGAAAAAAAATTGTTTTTTTTCTTGCTTTTTTCTGCGGAATGTGGTATTTTTACACCGGACAAATTGAAAAACATAAGGATCTGATATAATGAAAGTTGTTTTTTTTGCACTGTGTGCGGCTGCCTGTTTCTTTTTTTCTGGATGTGTTTCATATTCCTACTCCGGGAAAAAAGAGAGTGTTCCCTCAAAGGAGGTGGCTGTTTTTTCTGACTCCGCCAAGATCGGGCGTCCCTATCAGGTGCTCGGAAAAGCTGTTGTTTCCGGGAATTATCAGCAGATTTCCCGGGACAGAATGATGGGAAAACTTGTGGATGAAGCCAAAAAAGCTGGCGCCAATGCTGTTTTGATCGTGGAACAGCAGGTGCTTCCCCAGAGTATGATCTCTGCCCCCCGGGGCGGTGGATTCTTTACCGCCTTCGATTACGATGATACCAACCGCAGTTGGGGAGAGCTTTACCGTGATGTTGATGTGACCATCGGCAACATCGGCAAAAAAGCTCCCGAAGGCAGCGGCATCTCTGATTACCGCCGTATTATCCGGGCGGAGTTCCTGCGTTATACAAAAGAGGGAGCGACTCCCGCTGCAAAATAAAACAGGAGTTTTGAGAGAATATGTCCAAACGCAAGCATCAGAAGAAAAACCGCCTGATCCGCATTGCGGACCGCAAGTATGAGCGTCAGCTTGAACGGGCAGGGAAGTTTGTGACAGGCAAACTCAAGATGACCCACTCCGGCTACGGATTTGTTGAGATCGATCCGGCTGAAAGAGTGACGGAAAAAGGTGAGGATATCTTCATCCCCATTCCTAAAATCAACGGCGCTCTTGACGGAGATATCGTTAAAGTGCAGCTGCTTCCGGGACGTCGGGAGTTTTCAGCAGATACTGCAAACCGGGGGGCTACCGGCAGGATCGTTGAGGTCCTTGAACGCCAGCGCGACTCTTTTGTAGGAGAATTGCTGGCGGGGGGCGTGGTCCGTCCTCTCAATACCCGTCTTCCTGACGGCATAAAACTTCTCGGCGGCCGCAAGGGCGCTCAGAAGGGGGACTTTATCAAAGTCAGAGGACCGGAGATGATTCAGGGCGAATGGCGGGGAAGTGTTTCCGCAGTCATCGGACACGCCGGGATCATTGAAGCTGAACTGGACGCCGTTATGGCTGAATATGAGATACCGCCAGCCTACTCTGAAGAGGAAAATGAAGCGGCAATGGCGATCACTCCCCGGGAAATGGAGCGTAAAAATTACTCCAAACTCTTTGTTGTCACCATTGATCCGGAGGATGCCAAGGACTTTGATGATGCTCTTTCTCTCGCCCCCGGACCGGACAGTGAACACATTGAAGTGGGCGTCCATATTGCCGATGTTGCCGCTTTTATTGCTCCACAGAGCCGTTTTGACGCTCAGGCGGCGCGCCGTGGATTTTCATGCTATCTCCCCGGCAGGACTCTGCCCATGCTGCCTCCGGGATTGACGGCTGCCATCAGTATGCGTGCAGGAGTCCCCTCACTGGCGCACTCCGTGTTTCTGACTGTGAACAAAAAAACAGGCGAAGTGGTTTCGTTCCGCAGGGAACATACCCTTGTGAAGATCGCTTACCGTCTTGATTACGATCAGGTGCAGAACTTTGCCGATACGGGAAAAGCGCCTGAAGAGTGGACTCCAAAACTGAAAAAGTGTGTTAAAGATCTGCTCAAAATTACCACCCTGATGCGTAAATTCCGGGCTGAAAAAGAAAAATTTATTGAACTGCCCCTGCCTGAAGTGCGTGTACGCTGCGATGAGAAAAACAACGAACTTATGGGCGTTGAGGCCCGTGTTTCCCGTCCGTCGGAACAGCTCGTTGAAGAGTGTATGCTTGCGGCAAATTCCGCCGTCGGCGCAGAGCTGGTCGCCAAAGGCGTCGCCGGAGTTTACCGGGTCCACAAAGAGCCTGAGATCGATAAGCTCTGGGAGTTTTCAGACATGGCGGAGCAGTTCGGATTTTCCACAGGGGATTTGAGCTCCCGGAAAAACTGCAACGACTTTGTCACTTCTCTGCCCGACAACCCCAAACGGGAAGTGCTGCTGAGTCTGCTGCTGCGCTCCTTCCCCAGAGCCGAATATGCTGCGAAACCGCTGTTGCATTATGCTCTCGGAAAAACTGCTTATGCTCACTTTACAAGTCCCATCCGCCGCTATGCAGATCTGACGGTCCATCAGCAGCTCTGGAACCTTGATAAAAAAGCTCGTACCCGCCGGGTGGAAACTCTGGAACGCGTGGCAGAAAAATGCACTGCCCTTGAAGAAAAAGTGGATGAAGCCTCATTTGCCGCTTCTGACCGGATGAAACTCCGGATTCTTGAAGAGGAACTTGAAAGGGGCGAACTCAAAATCTACGAAGGCGTCATCGCCAAGG
>JAGBWB010000401.1 GCA_017629975.1 Lentisphaeria bacterium | reverse complement strand
CGGCTCCATGAAACGATCCCCAATTTCCACAACACCCCCAAGCGCCTTGAGGCCCTTGAAAACTCCATCCGCGCCGACAAGGCGGGACGGGTCAGAAATGTTTCAAAGGAAATCGACTTTGTCATGGCGCGCAAAGAGGAGTGCTCCAAACTGCTGAAGCTCTATGATGAGGGCAGCATCCCTGAGCGGATCACTCACAACGACACCAAAGCCAACAATATCCTTATTGATGATCTTACCGGTGAAGGTCTCTGCATGATCGACCTTGACACTGTCATGCCCGGACTTTCCCTCTATGACTTCGGCGACATTGTCCGCAGCGGTACAAATCCGGCTGAAGAGGATGAAACGGATCTTTCCAAAGTGGAGATGCGTTTTGACATGTATGAAGCGCTCCACAGAGGTTATGTGGATATGACCAGCGACTTCCTCACCCCCGCCGAATATGAAAATCTGCCCTTTGCGGGCAAACTCATCACCCTTGAGATCGGGATCCGTTTTCTGGCGGATTATCTGGACGGCGATGTCTATTTCAAAACCCGCCGCGCTGAACACAACCTTGACCGCTGCCGGACCCAGTTCAAACTGGTTGAATCCATTGAAAGGCAGATGAACAAGATGACAGCTCTGCTTTAAGTTCCCCTTTAACATCCCCCCCGAGAGGAGTTTTTTGTTCATGGCATCAAGCAATTATCCGACACTGACCATTCAGTACGACAACTTCAGAAGCGAAAATTTTCTTCTGGACTCCCCCCGGGTGACCATCGGTTCCGACCCGGAGTGCAATATCGTTGACACCAAAAATCTTCTCGCCCCCTGCCATGCTGAAATACAAACGCGGGGCAAAGATTTCCTCATCACCGACTGCGGCGCTCCGGATGGATGCTTCATCAACGGCAACATTCTGGAACATTCCCACGTTCTGCGGCACAACGATGTAATCCAGCTGGGAGATATGGTCATTATCTTTCATGTCCCTGCGGCAGGCAGCGATGCCTCAGTTTCAGGAGCGGCACGCTTTGATGGGGCGGCGCTGAAAAAACTTGCCCGCCGTCTTGAGGAAAATATTGCCAAAGTTTTCAAAGGCAAGCCTGAAACGATCCGCAACATGCTTGTCTGTCTTCTTGCCGACGGCCATCTGCTGCTGGAAGATGCCCCCGGCGTGGGTAAAAGTGTGCTGGCACAGGCTCTGGCAAGATCCATCTTCTCACGCTACCGCCGGATCCAGTTCACCCCCGACATGATGCCCTCTGACATTACGGGCATGAACATGTATGATAACAACTCCGGCTCCTTCCGCTTTGTGCCAGGCCCCATCTTCGGGAACGTGATCCTCGCCGACGAAATCAACCGCACCACTCCCCGTACCCAGTCCAGTCTTCTGGAGTGCATGTCTGAAAGTGCTGTGACCATTGACGGCGAAACAAGGATCCTCCCCAAACCCTTTTTCGTCATCGCCACCCAGAATCCGGAGGATTATCACGGAACTTATCCCCTGCCGGAGCCTCAGCTTGACCGTTTCATGATGCGTCTTTCCATCGGTTATCCGGATCCGGGGGCGGAACTTGAGATCCTTTCGGGTTCCCGCAGCGGCAACATGCTCAACACCATCTCAAGTGTTGTCCGTGCCAACGATGTGGTATGCGCCCAGTCCCTTGTGCGGCAGATCGAAGTTTCTGACGCCATCAAATCCTACATCATCGCCATCGCCGATGCCACACGGAAACACGAAGCTCTGGTCAACGGATGCAGTCCCCGGGCAACGCTGGCGCTCATGCGTGCCTGTCAGAGTCTGGCGGCGTGCGAAGAAAGAGACTATGTGACGCCCCAGGATGTCACCCGCCTTTATGAAGTGGTTCTGGCTCACCGTCTCAGCCTCAAGCTGCGCTGGAAAGCCCAATGGAAGAGCGTGGAAAATGTTCTTGCCGACATTGTCTCACGCATAAAGATCCCGGAAACAAACCGTTGAAAAGATTATGCTGATCGCCCGCCCCACACACGGTGGTTTGATTTTTCTGCTGCTGACCTGTGCCGCAGGAGGAGTTGCGTTCATGAATGTGGGTCTTATGACCGCCCTGTGCGCTTCACTTCTTGCCGGTATCTGGGTCAGTGCATTTCTCATGGCGCAGTTTTCCTTTCTTTTCATCCGCCTTGAAAGACTCAGCGCGGCAGATGTTCCCGGCAACTCCACTGCCATTCTGCCTCTGCGGATCACCAACACCTCCATCTTTTACCGTCATGTGCTTGTCATCAAAGAAGCGGTGGGCTTTTCGCTGAAAAAGCAGCTCCTTACCGCAGTACCGCCCCTGGCACCGGGGGAAAGCTGTGTTCTCAGGCGCAAGATACACGCTGATATCCGGGGACACTACACCTTTGACAAAATAACCGTCATTTCCGGTGACCCCTGCGGATTTTTCTGCCGGAGCAAACATTTTCATCTGCCGGGAGAGATCACCGTCACCCCCCGCATAGAGCTTCTGGAACATCTGCCCGTCAGCTCCTCTTACCGCAATTCAGACGGCGGCGAGGGGCGGCTTCTGGGATTCGCCGGTATCGGCGGCGACTTTTTCGGGATCCGTCCCTACCGGGCGGGAGATGAGATGCAGCACATCTACTGGCGGGGCAGCGCCGCCCGCAACCGGCTTATGGTCAAGGAGTTTGAAGCAAGCATAACAGAACGCATACACATCTACCTTGACTGCGGCATCGGAGGAGTGGGACAGGACGATGTGGACAACAACTTTGAACATCTGGTCAGTGCCGCCGCCTCCATCAGCGAAACCCTGAGCCGCCGCTACTGCCGGTTGACCTTCACCTCTGAATTTGAAGATCACTCCCGCCTCTATTTTTCGGGGGACGCCTCAGGACTCCGCAACAAGATCATTGAAGCTCTGACCGAACTGCGTCCGGGGACGGGCAGCGCAGCAGATCTCCTTTGCGACACCATCGAATATATCCGTCCCGGGGACACGGTCTTTCTGCTGACCATGACCGTTTCCGATCTTCTGATCCAGCTGGCGGATCAGCTCAAAGAAACAGGAGTCCGGGTCAACTGGATCTATGCGCCGCCTGAAAACTTCCCTCCTGTTGAACCGGATACCTTACGGGAACTGCCTCCCCGGGAAAAGGCGGCTTCTGTATATAACGATATGTTTGTTCTTGACTTCAAATCATCATTAGCGGAGCTTTTGTACTGGGATGACGATCTTGAAAAAGTTTAAGGCTCTGCTGGCAGGTATTGAACTCAACCGCAAGGTGCCCCGGCATCCGGCGCACCTCTGGTATGCGCTCCTGAGTTTTCTGAGCATCCCTGCGGCGCTGGTCATGCACGGACATGTGCATTTCACCATTGCCGTGACGGCTCTTGTGATCCCTCTTTCGCTTCTGGCGTTTGTACCTTACCGCTACTGCAACATCCTGAGCCGGATGCTTTTGAACGCCTGTATCTTCGGCGCGGGGTGTTTCTGGATATCGTTCCGGCTGAAACATGATATCCCCACAGACAAGCTGATGGTGGAAACTCTGGCGCTCTGGAGTCTGACCTTTCTGACCGCAGGAAAATCAAAAGGGTACTTCTATCTTCTTTTCATCGACATACTGCTGCTGCTTTACGGAGCGCTCCTGCCCCGTCTGCTTTCCCTTTACCTGACGCTGGGAGCCTTTGCGGTGATCCTTATCATACTTTTCCGCAACCGGACAGGATTCCTTTCCGGGGATATGCTTCTTATCACCCCCCGGCGGACGCTCCGCCGCACCTGGCACTTCTGCCTGGTCTGGCTCATTCTCACAGGGTTGTCATTTCACTTCATCTTCGGACTCATTCCCCTTACCGACAACACTCTTTCAGGTTTTATTCCGGTCTCATTTTCAACCACCAGAGAGACTTTTGCCTCCCCCAAACTTCAGGAGTGGCTGAAATCAGGGCAAAATATGAAAAACGGTCCTGACGGCAAAAAAACGGATGATAACGCCAAAGGAGACAATATCCTTTTGAGCAAAGCAGAGAGCGGCAAAACCGTTTCGCTCCCCAAGCCCCCTCCGGACGTGCCTGTTGTTCCCGGGAATGGCGGAAGTTCCATGGGCAAAGAGCTGCTGTTCCGGGTCAAATCCCCACTGAAACTCTACCATCTGGCACGGCTCTATGATTCTTACGACGGTCTCAACTGGCGTGCGACAAGCTACCTGCGCCGCAACAGCATCAGAGGCAACGGGGATCTCAAAGGACAGCAGGTGAAACTTTCATACTCCGTTGAAAAACTTTTTTCTGCCACACTTGCGATCCCGTGGCGGTATACGGAGTTCACCCCTGATGACACTGTCAGAAGCACTTTGAAATATACTGCTCACTTCTGGGGGATCCAGCTGGCAGCCATGCCGGAGAAATTCCCCTTGAAGTTCACTGCCCAAAGCACACTTCCCTCCACGCACCTTGACTCAAAGGGCAAGCCCCGGCTTCTCCCCTGGCCTGAACGCGCCGGCAGAAACTCTTATCTGACCCTGCCCCGGGAAAAAATCTCTCTCAGGGTCAGACAACTGGCGCGTTCTCTGACTGAAAATCATGCAACGCCCTACGCAAAAGCCATAGCGCTCAGGAACTTTCTCCGGAACAACTACACCTACAAACTTCATGCCGCCCCCACGCCGCGGCACAGGGAAAGTGTTGACTACTTTCTCTTTTATCTGGGCGAGGGACACTGCGAATACTTTGCCTCGGCGCTGGCGGTCCTTGCCCGCTGTGCCGGATTGCCCTCACGGGTCGCCACCGGCTTTTCACCGGGAAACTACAACACCCTGACATCTCTCTTTGAAGTCTACGAATACCACGCCCACGCATGGACCCAGATTTACATACCGGAGTTCGGATGGCTCACCTTTGACGCAACGCCCCCCTCTGCCATCGTTTCAGAAACCTCCCCCCCTGGACTGGGCAAGATGCGCGACCCCTTCGGCGATGAGTGGCGGATCCGCCCCCCGGAACTGACGGAGATGACCCTTGATTACATGCAGAAACTCCGCATCAATGAAGAACGCAAAAAACAGGGGAACGGCAATGTGGAACAGGCGCTGAGCGATATCGCCGCCGCCGGGGATAAACTCCGCGAAGAATTGAAAAAAGAGGATAAGCAGGAGAAAAAGCTCTCCCGCCCCCCTGTAAGAGGCGGAAAAATCGATCTGACCCAGCTGCGGATCAAAGCCATGCTGCTCTTCCGGAGACTCCAGACGGCCCTTATTGATTTCACACTCTATATCGTTTCCTCCTGGACCCGTCTGCTCATTGCCGCAGGCGTACTGCTGTTGGCAGCGCTGCTTTTAACAGGCGTATTCATCCTTATAAAAAGGTGGCTCAAACTCCTGAAACTCCATATACTCTGCCGCAGAAGCTGTGACTTCACCCGCCCCGCCCGGGCGATCCGGAACAGCTGCAAAGGTGCGCTGCTGCTGCTGGCAATAAAAGGGATGCCCCGGGAGGGCAACGAAGAACTCCTTACATACGCCGCCTCACTCAGAGCGGATATTGCCGCAGAGGTCATCCCCGTTGTCAAGCTCTATTACCGCAGTGAATACCGCTCGGCAGAACCTGCTGAAGCAGATGCAAGGTGCGCAGCTGAACATCTGGCTTCCCTCTGCGCTCTCCTGAAAAAAAGGGGACGCTGACAGAGAAGGGAGTCCCGCCCCTCCCCCTGGCAAAAATCAGAAAAAAGTATTTACAGAGCCGGGATTTTATTGGCATTATCAACAATATGATGCTATATTAACAAAATGATTGTGTTTTTTTCAATAATATAAATAAAACGAGGTTTACCATGTCTGAAAAATTGCTGGTCAACGGCAATGAGGCTGTCGCACTTGCGGCAATCGATTGCCATGTGGATCTGGGATGCGGTTATCCCGGTACTCCGTCATCAGAAATACTTGATGAATTTGCCCGTCTGGGCGGCAGTGCCGAATGGGCTCCCAACGAAAAATGCGCCCTTGAAGTGGGTATCGGAACAGCTCTTGCCAACGGCAGAACTCTTGTCACCATGAAACATGTGGGTCTCAATGTGGCGGCCGACCCCTTCTTCACCATCGCCTACTCCGGCACCCCCGGCGGCGTGGTGGTCATCAGTGCAGACGATCCCGGCATGGCCTCAAGCCAGAACGAACAGGATAACCGCCGTTATGCTGTCAGCGCAGGCGTGCCCATGTTTGAGCCCTCCGACTCTCAGGAGTGCTACGACTTCCTGATTGAAGCCTTCCGTCTTGCCGACACCTTCCGTTCCCCTGTGCTTTTCCGCATGACCACCCGTGTCTGCCACTCCAAGTGCATCCTGAACCGTCACGGCGCCGGACTTGCTCCCCGCAAGGCTGAGTTCATCAAGGACTCCAAATCCAACGTCATGGTTCCCGCCTTTGCAAAACTCGCCCACCGCCGTCTGCGGAAAGATCTTGAATCCATGGCTGAACTCAATGAAAAAGGTTCCTGGAACAAGGTCATCAAAGGCAGCTCCGAACTGGGTATCATCACCTCAGGCATCTCCTATCAGCACGTTCTTGAAGCAGCCCCTGAGGCTTCGATCCTGAAACTCGGATTCACCTGGCCCCTGCCCAAGAAACTGATCGCTGACTTTGCCGCCTCTGTGAAACGGTGCATCGTCATTGACGAAGGCGACAACTTCCTTGCCGACAACATCAACGCCATGGGCATCAGCGTGGAAGGCAAAGATCAGGAGTTCCGTTTCGGTGAACTTAATGTGACACGAGTCCGCAAACTTATTGCCGGCGACAACACCCCCGAACCCCCGGCCGCTCCCGGCAAGCCCCCGCAGCTCTGTGTGGGCTGCCCCCACCGCAACACCTTTGAGGCGCTCCGGGATCTGGAGTGCATCGTTTCCGGCGATATTGGCTGCTACACTCTGGGTGTGATGCCTCCTTTCAACGCCATCCACAGCTGCGTCTGCATGGGCGCCAGCGTCACCGTGGGTCTTGGTATGCGTAAAATGCTCCCTGAGAACGAAGCCCGCAAGGTGGTCAGCGTGATCGGTGACTCCACCTTCCTCCATACCGGTATCAACGGCATTGTGGAAATGGTCTACAACCGTCCTGCAACGGGCCATGTGGTCATCATTCTTGACAACAGCATCACCGCCATGACGGGACTTCAGGAAAATCCCGCCACCGGAAGAAAGCTGGATCACACCCCCGCCCCCGCCGTCTCTCTTGAAAAGATCGTGGAAGGTATCGGCGTGGACAATGTGGACATCATCGACACCACCGCCGAACATGAGAAATTCAAAGCTCTGCTCCAGGAGCGTTTGAGTTCCAACGACACCAGTGTTATCATCGCCCGCCGTCCCTGCATTCTGGCGGCAGTCAAGGCAAAAAGTTATGAGGTGAAAAAATGAGCAACGTTCACAACATCGTCGTCGCCGGACTGGGCGGACAGGGCGTTCTGAAGGTCACAGACATTCTTGCAGAAGCTGTGTTCCGCGCCGGTTTTGATGTCAAAAAGAGTGAAGTCCACGGCATGAGCCAGCGGGGCGGCTCCGTTTCAAGCGAAGTCCGCTACGGCGAAAAAGTGGCAAGTCCCATGGTTCCCGCCGGTGAAGCCGACGTGCTGGCGGTTCTTGATGCAAGCCAGGTGGATGTGGTAAAAAGCGTCCTCAAAAGCGATGGTGTCATCATCACCCCTGAGGATCTGCCTCTTGACAAGCTCCAGAACCCCAAGGCACTCAACACCATGATGCTGGGAGCCATCTCAAATCATATTGAGATCCCCGTTGAAACTCTCCTTGAATCTCTGAAAGCCAATCTCCCTGAAAAGCTCCATGAGATGAACGTTGAAATGTTCAATCTGGGACGCAATTCACGGTAAAGTTCAAGGATTTAATAACTTTGCACTTGCAAAAACAGTTGACTTGTGCTATATTATGAGTCTTGTATATCAGTGTATCTTGTAAATCAAATAAACAGGAGTTGAAAATGAACGCTATTATTCAGAGCGGCGGCAAGCAGCTTAAAGTCAAAGCCGGCGACATTGTCGAAGTGGAAAAACTGCCCGTGGAAGACGGCGCAGAAGTGATTTTTGATCAGGTCCTCGCCCTTGAAGGCGAAGACGGCAAACTCAACATCGGTACCCCCGTGGTCGCCGGTGCCAAAGTCGTGGGCAAAGTCATCGAAGTCCTCAAGGCCAAGAAAGTTGTCGCTTTCAAGATGAAACGCCGCAAAGGCTATCGCCGCACCCACGGCCACCGTCAGCGTTATTCCCGCGTTGAGATCATCGCTGTCAACGCCTGAGTCTGACCTATGCGCTACGATGCCAGTGGAGCTTTGATCGATACCGCGCTGCCGGGGATCCCCCTGCTCAGCCGCGGCAAAGTCCGTGATGTTTATGATCTGGGCGACGCGTTGCTTTTTATTGCAACGGACCGTCTCAGCGCTTTTGACGTGGTACTCCCCTGCGGCGTGCCCCGCAAAGGCGAAGTCCTGACCCAGATCTCACTCTTTTGGTTTGACCTGCTCAAAGATGTACCCAATCATCTTCTGAGCGCCGATGTCACCACCCGCGAAGAGCTGAAGCCTTATGCCAAGGATCTTCAGGGACGTTCTCTGATCGTCCGCAAAGCTCAGGTGATCCCCATTGAGTGCGTTGTCCGCGGTTATCTGGTGGGTTCCGGCTGGAAAGATTACCAGAAGAGCGGCAAAGTCTGCGGCATTGAACTCCGCAGCGGCTATCAGCAGGCTGAGAAGCTGGATGAAGTGCTCTTCACCCCCACCACCAAGGCTGCTGTGGGCGATCACGACATGCCCATTGACTTTGAGGGCGTCGTGGGCATCGCCGGTGCCGAAAAGGCTGCTGCGATCCGCGATCTTTCTCTGAAAGTCTACTCCACTGCCCGGGATTATGCGGCAGAGCGGGGCATCATCGTGGCTGACACCAAGTTTGAATTCGGTGTCATCGACGGCAAAGTTTCTCTGGTTGACGAAGTGCTCACCCCCGACTCCAGCCGTTTCTGGCTGGCTTCAGAGTACAAAGTCGGCGGCAGTCCCGTCAGTTTGGACAAGCAGTTTGTCCGCGACTATCTGGAAACCCTTGACTGGGATAAACAGGCTCCCGGTCCTGAGCTTCCTGCCGATGTGGTCGAAAAGACCACCGGAAAATATCTTGAGGCTTACCGGATGCTTACCGGCAAGTCCCTCTGAAGTCCCTGCGGGGCATATTCAAAAAGCGGCGGTTTTCCGCCGCTTTTAATCTTTTGAGGCAAATTCAAGCGGGAATTTTTTGAAAAATGATTGAAGCAATCTCTCAATTCAGTACATTTCAAATCGTCATACTCTGTATCAGCGCCCTTTTGATCGGCGTCAACAAAACAGCTCTCCCCGGTATCGGGATCCTCCCTGTGGTACTGCTGGCAAATACCTTTGATGCCCGGCTTTCCACTGGTATGCAGCTTCTGATGCTCGCCTGGGCGGACATCATGGCTGTGATCTATTTCCGCCGCAGCGCTGACTGGAAACTGATCCTGCGGCTTCTGCCCTGGTCATTGAGCGGTCTTGCCATCGGCTGGTGGCTCTTGAGCTACATCCCCCCGGAAAACACCAGCGCCATGAAACTCCTTATCGGCTGGATCGTTATCGGTCTGCTGATCCTGAACTTTTTCCGCAAACGCCTCAATCCCGATAAGATCCCCTCAGGGATACTCCCCTCAGCCTTTTACGGCTCACTTATGGGAAGCACCACCATGCTTGCCAACGCGGCAGGTCCCATTTCTGCCATCTATCTGCTTTCCATGAAGCTCACCAAAGAGCAGTACATGGGCAGCGGCGCCTGGCTTTTCATGATCGTCAACTGGATCAAACTGCCCATGTTCTGGTATCAGGGCAGGATCACCAAAGAGGTGCTGCTGCTGGATCTGTGGATGATCCCGCTCCTTATCGCCGGCGGTTTTCTGGGAATCGTTCTTTTCAAGAAAATGCCTCAGCAGCTCTTTGAAAAGATCGTTACAGTACTGGTGGTCATCGCCGCAGTCAAGATGGTTCTGGGTCCTTATATCGACCCGGTCCTTGATCCCATTCTGAAACAGTATCTGGGAATGTAAAGATGTCAAGAGCCTCCACTCATGTTCGGGTATACCTCATGCTTGGCATGGGGGTCATGCTCTATTTCTTCGCCAATCTTCAAAGGGTGGCGATCCCCGGATCCATTTTCAACGAACTGCAAACCGACCTCAACGCCAGTGCCAAATATATCACGGCGCTGAGTTCCATGTTCATGTATATCTACGCCGCAGGGCAGCTCTGCGCCGGACTCCTTGCCGACCGTTACGGCGGCGAAAGGGTCATCACATTCGGCGCGCTGCTCTTCTGTCTCGGCTCCATACTTTTTCCTTTCTGCACTTCGCTCCCCCTGCTTTACTTCTGCCGTTTTCTGGTGGGCATGGGAGCAAGTTCCATCTACCTGAGTCTGGTGAAGATCCTCGCCACAAGATTCCCCAAAAAGTTCCCGGTTCTGCTGGGATTCTTTCTGCTCTGGGGATATGCCGGAGGTGTTGTTGCAACAGCGCCTCTGGTCTACATGGCAAAGGAGCTGACATGGCGCACCACCATGGCAGTTTTCGGAGCAGGCTCTCTGGTAAGCTATCTGCTCTTTGTTCTTTCAAAACACTTTGTCACTCTGCCCCGGGTGACCAACACTCCCTTTTCGTTCCGGGTCTTCGGTGAGCTTCTCAAGCGCAAGCACAACCGCAACATCATCCTTTATTCGGCGTGCAGTTTCGGAACCTATTACTGCATCCACACTGTGATCGGCAAGAAGTTCCTTGAAGACTTCTGCATGATGTCAACAGAAAAGGCCGCCTTTTACATCACCATTCTGGGGATCATCGCCTCAGTCAGCGCCTTCTGTATGGCGTTGGTCAGCCAGATGTGCGGCGGCAGAAGAAAGATCTTTCTGGTCATGTCCGGATGCGTGGCGGTCTTTTCCTACGGATTCATCCTCGTTGCCATCTGCTGCAACTGGCGCACCTCTTTTGTGGGCATACTTCTTTTTGCTGTGGCATGGTTCGCCAATCAGGGAACCATTTCTGTCCCCACCATGAAAGACACCAATGTGCCTGAAGCCATGGGAGCCATCGTCAGTCTGTGCAACGGACTTGTCTATCTGATGGTGGCGCTGCTGGGCAACGCCGTGGGCTTGCTTCTGGATCTCTTTGAGCCGGTCAAAAGGGGAAATGTACTGATTTACACCAACAACTCCTACATGGCGGTCTTTCTGCTCTTTCTGCTGCTGAGCTGCTGTACTTTATACAACGCCTGCCGTCTCCGGGACACCCGGGGCGAAAATGTTGCCGCCACAACTCCTTGATTTCTTCTGCGGCTGATGTTGACAAAAAAGAGTTTTTGTGCTATTTTATAGTCAAAGCAAACTTGTTTTAATCCGGGAGAAAAAATAGAATGCAGATCATTGACAAAGCTGATGTGCTGGTGGAGGCGCTGCCTTATATCCAGAAGTTCCGCAATTCCATCATGGTTGTGAAATTCGGCGGAAGCGCCATGGAAGATGAAGAACTTGTCCGCGGCACCATGCGCGACATTGTCATGCTTGAAGCCATCGGCATCCGTCCGGTGGTCGTTCACGGCGGCGGCAAAGCCATTTCCGCCGCTCTCAAAGAACAGGGGATCCCTGTCAAATTTGTCAACGGTTTGCGTTACACCTGCGACAAAACCATCGGCGTCGTTGATGAAGTGCTGCACAATGTGAACGCCCATCTGGTTGAGCTGGGCAAAGAGTTCGGCGGCCCCGTCTGCGGCGTCACCGGCAAAAGAGTTCTCAAAGCCCAACGGACTCTTTCCACCGATCCCGCCACCGGGAAACAGGAGGATGTGGGATTCGTGGGTGAAGTCATCGGTGTGGATGTCGCCTCTGTCATGGATGCCCTTGCCAAAGGTCTGACTCCCATCCTCACTCCCCTGGGCACCGGACTTGACGGTCAGATCTACAACATCAATGCGGACACTGCCGCCTGCAAGATCGCAGAAGCTCTTCACGCCAGAAAACTGGTCATCATGAGCGACGTGCCCGGCATCCTTGCCGACAAAGATGATGAAAGTTCTGTCATTGAGACCATCAAGACCGATGAGATCGACAAACTCATCGCCGACGGAACCCTCTCCGGGGGAATGCTCCCCAAGATCGCCAGCTGTGTTTCCGCCCTGAATGCCGGTATCAACAAGGTCCACATGATCGACGGCCGCAAGCGTCACTCTCTGCTGCTTGAGATCTTCACCGATACAGGTATCGGCACCCAGATCGTCCGTCCGGACTCTCTCATGTGATTTGTTCCTTTGCGGAGTCACTTCCAATGGGGAATGCGTTGATCTTCTGCGGTATCAAGCACTGCGGAAAAAGTACGCTTGGCAGAACTCTTGCCCGGCAGTTGGGAATACCTTTCACCGATACGGATGAAATGCTTGAAAAACGCTGGCAGTGCAGCTGCCGGGAGCTTTTCAAGTCCATCGGCGAAGAGGCGTTCCGGCAGCGGGAAACCGAAATCTTAAGTGAACTTGATCCGGAAATTTTTCAGGTCATCTCACTGGGAGGCGGCGCTCTGCTGAAAGAGGAAAACATCCCCATCCTCAAGGACCTTGGCAGATTCATCTGGTGCGATGTGGATGACCGCACCGCCTTTGAACGCATCACCGCCGGGGGACTCCCCCCCTTTCTGGCTCAGGCGGACTCCCCTTTTGAGGAGTTCTGCACCCGGAACAAAAGCCGCAGAGCCACTTTTCTGGCGGTGTGCGATGTGCATTTTCTGCCCCTGCCGGGTCTGACTCCTGAGGAAAACACAGAAAAACTCCGGACACTTCTTCTTGAAAAAGGAATGATTGAAAAATGAGCGGCAGTACATTCGGAACCATCTTCAAAGTAACCACCTTCGGGGAATCCCACGGCCCCGCCATCGGCGCCGTGGTCGACGGTATGCCCGCAGGCGTTGAAATAGATCAGAACTTTATCCAGCAGGAGCTTGACCGGAGACGCCCCGGCAGCAAGGCGGCAGGCTCCACTCTCAGAAAAGAGAGTGACACTGTCGAGATCCTTTCCGGCGTTTTTGAAGGTAAAAGCACCGGAACCCCCATCGGACTTCTCATCCGCAACAGCGATCAGCACAGCAGCGACTACTCCCAGCTCAAAGATCTTTTCCGTCCGGGACACGCCGACTGGGGATTCCATGCCAAATACGGATTCCGCGACTACCGGGGCGGCGGCAGATCTTCAGGCAGGGAAACCGCCTGCCGGGTGGCTGCCGGAGCTTTGGCAAAGCTGCTGCTGCGCCGGATCAGTCAGGTAAAGATCACTGCCTACGCCCTTGAGATCGGGGGCGTCAGATGTCAGAATATCGACCTTGAACAGATAGAAAAAAATCCCCTCAGAGCACCGGATCTTTCCGCCGCAGAAAAAATGGCGGAACGCATTGAAGAGTGCCGCAAAAATCTTGACAGCTGCGGCGGCATCGTTGAGTGCCGCATCACCGGAGTCCCCGCCGGATGGGGAGAACCTGTCTTTGACAAACTTGATTCACTTCTGGCGCAGGCAGTCTTTTCCATCGGCGCCGTGAAAGGATTCACAGTGGGAGCCGGTTTTGCCGCCGCTTCAAGTACAGGCTCCGTCAACAACAGCGCTCCCGGCGCCGCCGGGGGCATCAGAGGGGGCATCTCAGACGGTGATGAAATCGTTTTTCAGGCGGCGGTGAAGCCGACGCCCTCCATCGGTCAGGAGCAGCTCATGCCGGGAGTTGACGGAGCCATGCATCCCTTTGCCATCAAAGGGCGCCACGATGTGTGCATCGTCCCCCGGGTGGTGCCGGTGGTTGAAGCCATGGCGGCACTTGTCCTTGCGGAGTGCGCGCTCCGCCAGAGATGTGCGGTTGTCTCAGAAAACAGTAACTAACTCAGCCAGAGAAAGGTAATTTTTGTATGAAACTTGAAAAAATCGCCAATGCAGGATACCATATCGGAGCGAAAAAGTATAAGTTGGACCTTTACGAAGGCATTGAAGCGGCAAGACTCTATCTGCGGGATTCACAACAGGAATACTGGTTCACCCCCTCAGGCGGCGTCAACTGCGTCAAACGCTGCGATGAACTTGCCGCCTTTGAAAAGTGGCAGAAACAGGAGGAAAAAGGCGCCGTCATCTTTACCCGCCTTGAAAAGTCTGTTATCTGGAAACAGAAAAAGACCACCATCATCTGCCGGGATGATACCATTGAGATTTTCATGACCGTGGAGGGAACAGGCAACATTGAGGATGTCCGTTTCTTCCGCAGCTGTGTCAACAAAGTGGAATACGGATTCGCCGGGGAATTTGATGAAGTCATCAACACCGCCCCCAACTTCCACAGCAAGATCTTTTATCATCCCGTTGAAAGTTTCACAACCTCCTTTGCTCAGGATCTTTCCCCCGCCGTAGGCGGTCAGGCTCTGGCAAGCTGCTGCAGCTGCATCGGCCTGAGAGACAGGACCGAAAGAAAATATCTTGTCGCCGGTGCCGCCGCCCTTCCGGGGGAATACACCTGGGATTCCTTCCGCTGGAACCCCATGCCCCTCATGCCTCCCACAGGCTACATCGGCGACCAGATGAAAGCCGGAGGCTTCGCCATTGAATACGCCGGCAAAAAGAGTGTTTCCGGCGTCTGGGAAACGCCCCGGCTGATCCTGAGTTTCTGCGGCAGCTGTGATGATATCCTGCCCTCTTACCTCAACGTCTGCTATGAGCGCAAGTATCTTCCCAAGCCCCACCGCCGCCGCATCCAGAACTGGTGGCGCAGTCCCATCTACTGCACCTGGCACGATCAGGGAGCCGCCGCCATGATGGATAAAAGCAACTACATCGGCCACAACGGTCCCCATGCCCGTGACTTCTGCACCGAAGAGCTGGTGGAGGAGTGGCTGGCGGAACTTATCAATCACGACTGCAAACCCGGCATCCTTATTCTGGATGACAAGTGGCAGCTCAATCTGAACGATGCCGATGCCGATCCCGAAAAATTCCCCGACATGCGCGGTTGGATCGAACGCTGCCACCAGCGGGGCATCAAGGTCTTTCTCTGGACCGCCGCCTGGAACAATGACAACATTCCTCTTGATGAGGCGATCACCCGTGACGGGAAAGTGGTCTGCGGCGATATCACCAATCCCAAGTATGAGGCACGGTTCCGTGAAATGGTGCGCCGTTATTTCTCCGACGCCGAAGACGGACTCAACGCGGACGGCGTCAAGATGGACGGTCTTCTGGGACTTCCCATGGGACCGGGATTGAAAAATCAGGAAAATCTCTGGGGTCTGGAACTCCAGAAACGTTATCTGGATATCCTCTATGAAGTTGCCCACCAGACTAAAAAAGATGTCTGCGTCAGTACCTTTGTTGCCAATCCTTATCTGGCGGATACCAGCGACATGGTGCGTCTTGCCGACATGTACCACGGCAGACTGACCACCCGCCGCGCCATGAAACAGCGCGCAGAGGTTTACAGTTACACCATGCCCCATACCCTGATAGATACAGACGGTCAGTTCAATTTAAGCGCCATGGATCATGTTTCCGAACTGATGGCAGATCAGATGAAACTGGGGATCCCCACTGTCTACAATGGGAAACTCCTGCGCCAGAACCGTTTCTTCATGCCCGCCGTTTACCGGGAGCTGAATGAAGAGGATTATGCCATCATTTCCAGAGCATTCAAGATCCAGCGCAAGAACAACGGTCTCAAGTGAAAAAGAAACGGAAAATATGGATCTTCGCCGGGGAAAGCTCCGGCGATATGTACGGCGCTCAGCTGGGCGAAGAAATGCGGCGCATCGCCGCCGCCAAAGGGGAAGAACTTGAACTTTCAGGCATGGGCGGCAAGGCGATGATCGCCGCCGGAATCCCGGTCAAGGTAGACTCCACCGAGCTGGGCGTCATGGGCGTGGTTGAAGTTTCAAAACTTATCTTCAAATTCATTGCCATCTATATCAGCATGGTCAAAGCCGCCCGGAAAGAGCGTCCTGACACAGTGGTTCTCATTGACTACCCCGGATTCAATCTGCTCTACGCTCTTGCCATGTACTTTTCAGGTATCAAGGTGGTGTGGTACATCGCCCCCCACCTGTGGATCTGGGGCAAATGGCGGCTCCCGGTACTTGCGAAGATCTGCACAAAAGTGCTGGTGATCTTCCCCTTTGAAGTGGAGGTTTTCAGTAAGACAAAGCTCAAAGCGGTTTTTACAGGCCACCCCCTGATCGACATCATGGCAGAAAAAAAGGATCCCTCCATCGTCCGGGATCCTGATCTGGTTCTTCTGCTCCCCGGCAGCCGCGCGGGAGAAATCAGCCGGATGCTGCCCCATATCCTTGACAGTGTGCAGGAACTCAAAAAGCGTCACCCCCACTTGAAGTTCCGTCTTTCAGCGCCCCGTGAAAAAATTGCTGTCCAGTGCCGGGAGATCATTGAAAAATTCCGCCGCAAAAAAGGGGAATTGCCGGAGATCCAAATTTCAGTCGGTGATACCAACTGCTGCCAGCAGCTTGCCGGAACCGGTATCGCCGCCTGCGGCACGGTCACTGTTGAAAGCGCCATCATGGGATTACCGCTTCTTGTGGGATATCAGCTTGGATTCATCAACTATCTTTTCATGCTGCCCACAGTGAGACCTTTCCGGGGATTCATCACCATGACCAATATCATCGACAACACTCCTGTGTGTCCTGAATTCATTCAGTACGATTTCAAGAAATCCAATATCGTTCCTGCTTTTGAGACCATTCTTCCCGGCGGCTCCCGGCGGGAGTCCACCCTTGCAGGCATGGAACGGGTCACAAAAATGCTCAGCGATGGCAACAACGGACGCAGCGCCGTTGCCCGCGCCGCTGAAGAAATTTATTCAACAGAATAACCCCTTTCCGGCAGTTGAGAGGAATTTTTGCCTGCTCTGCCGGAAGGTAAAAGAGCCAAAACAGAAATTTTTCAAAAAAAATGGAAAATTTTGCTATTTTGAGCTTTTATTCACAACGATGTTGTGTTATATTTAAGAATGTGTCCCTGTCTGTATTTATTCCGGCGGCAGAGAAAAGTAATTTCTGCTCCGGCTCAGAGGGGATTCAAATAAGAGGTTTTTTTCGTGGAACAGAATTCCTGTCAGGAAAAGTCCCGGCTCCGCCAGCTTTACAGCTCAAGAAGAAAGGCCCTTGACCTTTCAGAAAGAAAAGAGAGCGACCGGAGTATTTGCGGCGCTGTAAGGGAGCTGCCTGTTTATAAGGCAGCAGAGTGTGTTGCATTCTTCATTCCCTGGGGCGCAGAACCGGACCTGAGAGAACTGTTTTTCGAAAAGCGCACGTTCCTGCCCCGTTTTTCAACGGAGCTTGAGGGATATGAATTGGTGGAGATCACCGATTTGGAAAAGGATCTGCTTCCCGGGAAATACGGTATCCCGGAGCCGTCACCGGAGCTTCCGGCGGCAGCACCGGAACTGACCCGGCAAGATATGCTTTTTATGGTACCGGCTGTCGCCTGTTCACCTGCCGGAGTCCGGCTGGGACGGGGCGGCGGTTACTATGACCGGCTCCTTGCCGGTGTGACAAAAAAGCCGGTCGCTGTGATCTACTCCTGCCAGCTTGCCCCCTCTCTGCCGTGCGCTTGCCACGATCTTCCAATGGGGATCATCGTGACAGAAAACAAGGTTTTGTATTGTTGAAAGCACTGCGTTGCCGATAACAGGACCGGAGTGCCGGAAAAAAAGAGGAAAAGAAAATGGGAGACTGGAAGGTGATTGCAGTCGCGTGCATCGCCAGCGTCGTCGGCGTTGGTTTGGGCGCGTTGATCATTTACTGCATTCAGAAGATGCAAAAGGATTCTGCTCAGAAAGGAGCGGAAAAGATCCGCAAAGATGCGGAGCGTGATGCGGAACATCTGATCCGCGATGCCAAAGTTTCAGCAAAAGCTGATGTCATCAAGATGCGCGAGGAGTGCGAGCAGGAGATCCGTGAACGCCGCCGCGAACAGCAGCAGAATGAAAAACGCCTTGCTCAGCGCGAAGAAAATCTTGACCGCCGCGCCGATTCTCTGGACGAAAAACTCAAAGGTCTGGAAAAACAGGAAAAAGAGATTGAATCCCTGCGCGAAAAACTCAGCGCCAGAGAAAGTGAACTTTCCAAAAATATCGCCGCTCAGGTGGATGAACTGGAGCGGATCTCCGGTTACAGCCGGGAACAGGCAAGGGATGTTCTGCTTGAAAAACTTCAGAATGAGATCCGCAACGAAGCCGGTATCATGGTCAGAAACAATCTGGAAGAAGCCAAAGAACGCAGCGAAAAAGAAGCGCGCCGGATCCTGACTTATGCCATTCAGCGTTACGCTTCCGACTGCACCTATGAACGCACCACGGCAACGATCCCGCTGCCCAATGACGAAATGAAAGGCCGCATCATCGGCCGTGAAGGACGCAATATCCGTACCATCGAAGCAGTTACCGGTGTGAGTATCCTCATCGACGACACCCCTGAAGCTGTGGTCATCAGCTGTTTCGATCCGGTCCGCAAAGAGGTCGCACGCCGCCTTATGGAACGGCTCATCGGTGACGGCCGTATCCATCCCACCCGTGTTGAGGAATTGGCGAAAAAGATCGCCAAAGAGATCGAAGATGAACTGTTCCAGGAAGGCGAAGCCGCTGTTCTGGAAACCGGGATCCAGGGAGTTCCTCCTGCCATAATCCGTCTGCTGGGACGGCTCAAATACCGTTACAGCTTCTCCCAGAACGTGCTGCAGCACTCACTTGAAACAGCCTATTTCATGGG
>JAGBWB010000400.1 GCA_017629975.1 Lentisphaeria bacterium | reverse complement strand
CTTTCCCCTGCCATTGCCATTGAACAGCGCACCGCCGGAGCCAATCCCCGCTCCACAGTGGCGACAGTAACTGAAATTTATGACTATCTGCGTCTTCTCTATGCTCATGCCGGGACCCCACATTGTCCGGAGTGCGGCGCTCTGCTTGAATCACAGTCCGCTCAGGTCATCGTGGAGAAACTGCAAGCTCTTGAACCGGGACTTCGGCTCCAGATCCTCGCCCCCGTGGTCGACGGCAGAAAAGGTGAACACAAAGATGTGCTGGAAAAGATCCTTCAGGACGGCTATGTCCGGGCCCGGGTGGACGGTGAGATCATCTCTCTTGAGGATGAAGGCATTCCTCAGCTCGATAAAAAACTCCGCCACTCCATCGCCGCCGTCATTGACCGTCTGGTCACAGGCAAAGCGGACAGCTCCCGTCTGACGGATTCGGTGGAAACAGCTTTGCGCTGCGGCAACGGCGTTATGATCGCCATGCTTCAGAAACCCGGAGAAAAAGAAACTTACGAACTCAGCTTCTGCGAAAAGCTTGCCTGTTTGAAATGCGGCATCTCTTTCGGTGAGCTTCAGCCCCGGAACTTCTCCTTCAACTCCCCCTACGGAGCCTGTGAATGCTGCAACGGGCTGGGGATAGAGCAGTATATGGATCCGGTGAAGGTCATCCCCGATCCCTCTCTTTCCATCCGCAAAGGAGCCATTCCCGGCTGGCGGCGGGGACCTCAGCATCTCATTATCTACTACAACATGCTTCTGAGAAAATTCTCTGAGGTGCTCAATTGTCCTGAAATGCTCACCACGCCCTTTCAGGAGCTTCCGGAAAAGATCAAACACTTTCTTCTTTACGGCAGCGGCGAAGAGGATGTGGAGTTTGACATCACCATCAACCGCCGCCATTGCCACTGGAAAAAACCTTTCGAGGGGATCCTTGAAAATCTGCGGCGCAGACTCAACGAAACAGAATCCGATTCCGTCCGTGAACGGCTCACATCCTACCTGAGTCCCCGGGAGTGCCCCTGCTGTCACGGAAAACGCTTGAAACCGGTTTCACTTGCGGTCAAAGTCGGGGAGAAATCCATTGCCGACTTCTGCGCCATGCCGGTCACAGAGGCTTTGGAATTTATTTCACAAATCAAGCTCACGCCTGAAAAAGCTGCCGTGGCAGATGAGGTGCTCCGGGAAATTTCAGGCAGATTGAAGTTCCTGAAAGATGTGGGGCTTGATTATCTGACCCTTGACCGTTCAAGCGGCACTCTTTCAGGCGGCGAAGCTCAGCGGATCCGCCTTGCGACCCAGCTGGGATGCGGCTTGTCCGGTGTGCTCTACATCCTTGACGAACCCTCTATCGGGTTGCACCAGAGAGACAACGGCAAACTCCTTGCCACCTTGGAACAGCTCCGGGACATGGGCAATACCGTTGTGGTGGTGGAGCATGACCTTGAAACCATTGAGCGGGCAGACTATGTGGTGGATCTGGGCCCCGGAGCAGGAGAACTGGGGGGCAAAATCGTTGCCGAAGGCCCTCCGGGAGAACTTGCAAAATTCACTAACTCAAGTACAGCGGATTTTCTTTCAGGCAGACGGGCCATTACCGTACCGGAAAAAAGATTGCCGGGCAACGGTAAAGAATTGGTCATCAAAAAGGCCACGCTCCACAATCTCAAAGGCGTTACCGCTCACATTCCTCTTGGCTGTTTCACCTGCGTGACAGGTGTTTCAGGTTCAGGAAAATCCTCTCTCATCAACGGGACACTTGTTCCTGCCTTGAACCGTCACTTCAACGTGGGCGATGCGCTCCCCGGCCCCAACGCAGGCATCGAGGGGCTGGAATTCATTGACAAAGCCATTGTCATCGACCAGAGCCCCATCGGCAGGACGCCCCGTTCCAATCCGGCGACCTACACCGGAGCCTTTGATTTGATCCGCCAGCTTTTTGCCACCTTGCCTGAAGCAAAACTCAGGGGGTACGATCAGGGAAGATTCAGTTTCAACGTCAAAGGGGGACGGTGCGAAGAGTGCCACGGAGACGGTATTCTCAAAATCGAAATGCAGTTTCTCTCTGACGTTTATGTGGAGTGTTCCCACTGCGGCGGCAGACGTTTCAATGCTGAAACACTCAATGTCAAATTCAAGGGGCGTTCCATTGCCGATCTTCTTGAAATGACTGTGGCCGAAGCTGCAGAGCTTTTTGCTCCTTTCAAGCGCATTGCCCGCAAGCTGGATGTTCTCAACGAAGTGGGTCTGGGCTACATCAGACTGGGACAGCCCGCCACCACGCTGTCAGGCGGTGAGGCCCAGAGGATCAAACTTGCGACTGAACTTGCCCGTATTCCCAGAGGCCATACTTTGTATATTCTTGACGAGCCCACCACCGGACTCCATCTGGCGGATATCGACCAGCTGCTCAAAGTGCTTTTCAAGCTCCGGGACATGGGAAACAGCGTCATTGTCATCGAACACAATCTTGATGTGATAAAAATGGCTGACCACATCATCGACATGGGCCCCGAAGGAGGTATCCGGGGCGGAACGATCATCGGCACCGGCACTCCTGAAGTGCTGGCTCTCAATAAAAAATCCATTACCGGGCAATTTCTCAGGCCCTGTTTGAAATTATGATCGTCCGGGTCGTCACAGAACTTTCCCTTGACAAAGGGTTTGACTATCTTGTCCCCCCTGAACTTGAAGGCAAAATCAGGGTGGGATCAGCTGTCACTGTCCCTTTCGGCAGAACTCTGCGGGAAGGAGTGGTCCTGTCCATTCCGGAAAGCTCCCCCTACCCCTATTCAAAGCTGAAAGCTCTTGCGGGGCTCTGCACCACCCGGGCGGATATCCCTGAGAAACTCATTGAACTGGGGCTGTGGATCGCTGAATACTACTGCTGTTCTCAGGAGCACGCCATCCGCACATTGCTCCCGGCGGCAGTCCGCAGCGGAAAAATACGTCCCAAAACCCGGAAGCTCTTTACCATTGCCAACGCCGCAGAAGCAGAAAAGATCATTGTGGAAAGTGCCGAAAAAAGCTCCCTGCGTTCCCGGGCCTTGATCCTCCGGGAGCTCCGCTCAGCGGGAACCATGTCCATGGACAGCTTGAAAAACATCCCCAATTTCAGCACCTCAAGTCTTAATACGCTGCTGAAAGCTGAGATCATTACCGCAGAAGAAGAGATCGTCCGGGCGGATATTTTCGGTGATGCCGTGATCCTCCCCTCCCAGCCGCTGCCCCCGACTCCGGATCAGCAGAAGGCTCTTGACCTTTTTGATGATATGCGTGCGGGGAAAAGCTCCTCAAAGGTCATGCTGCTTCACGGAGTCACCAACAGCGGCAAAACAGAAGTCTATCTTCAGTGCATTGCAAAAGTTCTTGCCGAAGGGAAAAGTGCCATTGTGCTGGTTCCTGAAATCTCTCTCACGCCTCAGACCCTGCGCCGCTTCCGCGCCCGTTTCGGGGATGAGATGAGCGTGCTTCACAGCCGTCTTTCCGAGCGGGAACGTTACGATGAGTGGAACAGGATCAACGAAGGGAAAGTACGCATTGCTATCGGTGCCCGTTCAGCTCTGTTCGCTCCTTTCCGCAATCTGGGACTTATTGTGGTCGATGAAGAACATGAGTCCACCTACAAACAATCTGAATCCCCCCGGTACATGGCCCGGGATGTGGCGGTCATGCGGGGAAAGTTTGAAGATGCATGTGTTATTCTGGGATCGGCAACACCTTCGGCGGAATCCATGTTCAACGCGAAAAACGGCAAATTTCTTTTGGCAAAGATGAATTCCCAGGCCAACGACAACGCCGCTCCTCTT
>JAGBWB010000399.1 GCA_017629975.1 Lentisphaeria bacterium | reverse complement strand
TTCACAGCAGGATTCCATGACGCATAGGCAGAGGTGCAGAAGATGTGGGCAAAACTCCGGTCATGGGAAATATGCCAGGTGGTTTCAAGCATACCGAGCAGTTTTTCATCTGCGGCAAAGCGTCCCAGACTTTTCATTCCATCCTGATTGAGCCAGGGGCAGACCAGAACCGGAAACTCCTCTGACTTGAAAAACTTTGCTGTGGGCCAGCTGGGTTCAGGATCTTCACTTTTCTCTTTGGGATATCCGTACTGCCAGTCGGCTATAATGATATCCCTGGGAAGTTCCTTGTAAAGCTCGCTCAATTTGTGTTCAGGCAGACCGCAAACGATATAGCCTTTCCACCTTTCATCCCCGGTTTGGAGCAGCATATCGTGCCACATGATGATCCGCGTTCCCTGTCTGGCAAAGAGATCGTGGAAATAGCAGATGTGATCCCGGACAAGATCTTTCAACTCTTTCCGGCGGCAATCCCGGCAGGTTCCGATGTTGTCAGCTTCATCACAGCCGATGTGGAAGAAGGGGGGATAATCATAAAATTCATAAAGTTCCATCACAAGATCGGTCAGCACCTTGCGGGTTTCCGGATTGGTCAGACACCATGTCCACCCCTCAGGTTCAAAAAGGCTCTGCAATGAGGGATCGTAACTCAATACAGCATGTTTTCCGGTAATGGAACGGCTGGCGGTGGCGTGTCCCAGCAAATTGAACTGGGGGATCAGAGTGATTCCCAGATCCTGCCCCAGACGGATAAGACGCTTGAGTTCACTTTTTTCGATTTTCTTATCTGCCCAGCACATTTCGGGATGGGATTCAAAGGGGAAGATCCCCCATGTTTCAATAACAGCGTAATTGAACTTGTGATAAGCGGCAATGCGTATCTGTCTTTCAATATCCCACAGAGGCGTTTCAGGGAACACACAAAGATGGATTCCTCTGAAAGCCATGGCAGGGAAATCATTGATCGCGCACTGGACAAGGAAATAATGTTCCGTCTTTGCCACGCCCCGCTCGGCTTCGGCAAGCTGACGCAGCGTTTTGAGGGCGTTCATCACTCCGGTTCTGCCGGAGGCATTGATCCGGATCTCATCTTCAGTCACCTCTATGGTATAGGATTCAAGAGCATCGTCTTTCTGCAAAAGCCGCCCTTTGACGCTTAAATCAGGGGTTACTCCCCAGAAGAGTTTGAACCACTCTTTCACTGTGTTTTCAACACCTGAAAAATCGCAAATGGTCACAGAGACCCGGCAATTATCTTTCAGGAGATATTCGGCTCCGTCTTTGAATTCCAGCTGCTGCGGCACAGGGATAAGACGATCGGTCAGGATTTTTATTTCGCGTTCATTCATAAGGACACCTCACTTTCCGGTTCCGTTGGTGATGATTTTTTCTATTGTATCTGCCAGACGCATCAGATTGCGTTTCAATCCTTTGCGCGCTCCGGGAATGTCGGGGGCAAAAGTTTCAAGGTCTTCATTGTAAAAATACTCCTGAAACTCTTTGATGGCATCGGTAAAACAGGATGGGTACTCCCAGGGGGAGCGGTCGCCGGAGCGGATCTTATCAGTGACCCAGCCTTCGTAAAATTCAAGCTGAGGCAGATAAAGAGCGGGGAAAAACTCTGCGATCACGGCACGGCAATAGGAGTTCTCACCGTTGGCTTTCAACGTCTTTTCAAAGTCCGGATTGGTCTCATGTTTCTGCTGAAGAAGTTTGAGAGAGTGGAACATGGAGTAATCTTCATGGGAAGAGACAATCTTATGTTCAAGTTCTGCCGCGCTCCGCATCTGTTTGAGAAGTGCAATGACCTCTTTTCCGGCGGTCTGACCGTTGCGCCACGACTCCATGGCAAGAAAGAGTTTTGAAAATCCGTAACTCTCGATCCTGCCAATTGCCATAAGTGCAAGATCCACAATATCCCGGTAGATGAACTCCCCTGCCCCGGAGGTCTGCGCGGCAAGCGCCCGGCACAGCTGCGGAAGTTTCTTTACAGCATCACTCATGTGTTTGACCTGACTTGAATGGATCCCCAGCATGACGGGATCCGAGGCGATATAGCCGGTACCGTAAATCAAAGTTGACAGCACATTATGGGACGATCCGGGGCGTTTCACCGGATCCCCGGGGCCGCACCAGCCGATATTTTTGACGGCATCTGAGGCAAGGCGCCAGACTTCAAGCATTTCCTCACTCTTTTCGCCGTAGCGTTTGGCGCAAAACTCAGGCAGAAAGGCTTCAAGAGTGCATTCGGAAGGATCCCACGCCTTGGCGGCGAAAAACTCCAGCATCAAAGTGTCGGCATGGCTGTTTTCGGGCCAGAAGAAAAATCCTTTGCACATGGGATCATCTGCCGCAATGGGGAGCCGACGGGCGATGATATCGTAATTGCCCCTGATCCCGTTGGCGGATTCATAGGCATGGAAGATGCCGAACATCCAGGGGAATTTATTCACAACACCCCAGTTGGTAAAGTTATTGACTTCATCACTGGTGTCTGAGGTATAGTCAAAAATAATGGTATTGGCAGGATCAAGTTCTCTGACAAGTGCCTGCACCTCGCTGCAACTCCAATACATGCAGAAATCCCATGTTCCGATCATCAAAGGGGTTTCGGGATACTCTTCTCGGAGTTTGCTGATAATGCGGCGGTAGGTATAAAGTTTCATCTCATGATTGCTCTGCCGGTCATTGTAACAGCGCCGCTCAGCAAGTCCGATGGTATGGAAAAGGGCAGGTTTTCCGTGAAGTTCAATGCTCTTTCTTGTGAGTTTGAAGTAATTTTCAAGGTTTTCATCCTTGCGGATATCCCACACAAGACCGGTTTCCTGATTATAGGCAGTGGTGGCCTGAGGAATAAATTCAGGTTTCACATGGTTGAGAAAATCATAAGGAGTTCTGCTGTACCAGTGGGTCATAGTCCCCACATCCTCAGGATGGATCAAGTCTCTTTCGCGGGCATAGTTCAATATCTTGCGCCGCAGTTCGCCCCGGTACTCAAGGGACCAGAAAAGATCACGGTCATCGTAAGAACGGGGCTTTGACTCAGGAACCTGCCATGAGGGATATTTCACAAATTCAGGGAAAGTCTGCTGAAAAAGGTCGTCAAGTCCCATGCGGAGCATAAAGGTATTGAGTCTTTTCTTGAGGATCCAGTCGATCTCTTTCTTCCACTCTTCAAAGTCCCAATGCTCCGCCTGAAAGCGGTTGAGGCTGCGGTGGGCAAAGTAACGCAGTCCCCGGTACTCGAAGCGGGGGGATTCAGAGATATCAATGCCGCTCATCTCAAGAGACTTTTTCCGGGGGACTCTGTCGCCATCCCAGAAGTAGCGGCAATCACCGAAAGTTTCAAGGTAGTAATAGACGCCGTAAAGCAGCGCCCGGGGACGGGCTCCGGCAATAAAAAGCAGTTTGCGTCTGCCCCATTGAGCGCTGAGAAGATGGTAATCATCGCTCCCGGTGCGGAGTTTGAA
Organism: Lentisphaeria bacterium; assembly: GCA_017629975.1. Classification (GTDB taxonomy): domain Bacteria; phylum Verrucomicrobiota; class Lentisphaeria; order Victivallales; family Victivallaceae; genus UBA1784. The sequence goes on along the minus strand of JAGBWB010000399.1, from coordinate 2,869 downwards.
ACCGGGGATCACCTTTTCAATGATCATCCTGTGGGAAAAATCATTGACCGCATCAGAGCCCAGAACCAGAAGATCACTTTTTCCGTCATCTTCAGTGAGAACGGGAATTTCTTTGCCCGTAATACGCTTGAGAAATGAAACAAGCTCCGCAGCAGCAATTGAAAAAATACCTTCGTTCCGGGGAATCAGGATCGCTGTCATAAAAACTCCTTTATTGATTTTTAACTCATTTCTAATAATATACGCTCAAGCCACTCTGTTTGCAATGCTGAAAAAGAGCATTTTTTTGATTAAAATGACAAAAAAAACCTGAGCGCCGCTTTTCAACAGGCTCAGGCTCATGATTTATCCGGAAAAACACTCTGCTGCAATCACCAGTCAACCTTGCTGCTGTAAAGCCAGAATGATGAATTTGCCACAGTGGGGATCCTGCCAAAAGGCACCATTTCCACATTGCCGCCCTGAAATACGAACATACTCTTCCCGGAGTGGGGCAAAGCAAGTCTGATTCTGAAATCCCGGTCCTCCCATGTAGTTGCATAGTGCAGCATGGAAGCATGTTTTGTTTCACCAAGAACCATCAAACGGCTGGGACGCTTGCAACGGTTGAGACTGGCGTTTTTCTGTCCTGCATTGTATCCGTTGATCCCGACAAAGCAGATCATCTCTCCTGAAGCAGTGGGAAATTCCATTCTGTCTCTTGCAGGGCACACAAACTTGCTGCGGTTGTAATACTTGGGATTTGTGGGATAATAGATCCCTCCGAGGATCCCCTGTTTATTGGTGCCGAGATAAGCTGCAAGAAAACCGAATTTGCCTCCGATGATGTGTCCTTTGAAAGGATATTCATAGTACCATCCTCCTGTACTGTTGTTGCTGCTTGTATTGTTCCAGAAAGGCAGAACGACATTTTTATTGTCCTCGCAGTACTGCCCAATTGCCATTCCATAACTTTTGAAGTTGTTCATGCAGGCAGCCTGGTGAGAGCGGGCTTTCGCTTTCTGCAAAGCGGGCAGAAGCATGGCAGCCAATATGGCTATGATAGCAATAACAACCAACAATTCGATCAATGTGAAAGGTCTGTTCCATTCTTTTTTCATAAATCCGTCTCCCTGCATTACTGGAAAGCTGATGTTAAAAAAATACCCTTTATACAATATCACCGTTAGGGCTTTATTTCAATAGTAACAGAAGAAATAATTAAAATTTTCTCCGTAAACAACCGAGATCAGCTTGCAAAAAAAACGTTCCTATGGTATATTTGAAATGGTTGAACAGGTTCTGTTAAATATGGAGGACAGTAGACATTATGAAAAAAAATTTCTTATTTCTTTTCGCTTTTGGCGCCTTGTGCTGCTGCGGCGGCAGCTTGCGCGTAGACATCATCGGACTTGATGAACAGATCCGGATCAAAAGTTCTGTTCCGGAGACCTCTCAAAGCACCAAGCTCAGGGGGAACCAGCTTCAAAAAACCAGTATACTCCCCACTGCAAACGTTTGGAAAGAATTTCACCTGGCGTTTACCCCCTCCCGGAGCGGCGTCATCCATATCACCCTCAGGGGGACCAATGATGATCCGGTTCTTATTGATGGATTTTCCGCAGTTGGGATCCATCTCCCAAACGGCGATTTTGAAAGTGTCACTTCTAAAAAAACCTTTTCAGTCTGGGGGGGGAGCAGTGCCAATGTCGTCTCGGACCCCAAACTTGTCAAAGAAGGGAAATACTGCGGCAGGATCACATACGACTCCCGCCTCAATTTGAAAAGGCTCAAGGTCACTGCCAATACCCCTGTGACCCTGAAAGGATTCTTCCGCAACGAAAAAAAGGTCCCAACTCAGAGCGATTTCAGAAAAAAACTTGCACTTCCCCCCAACAGCAATGTGGTCTTTGACCCCTCATTTGACAAAAACAAGCCTCTTGTCATCAGCTCCGGACGCCTTGAACTCCATCCCACCTATGAAAATTGCAGCGTCTATCTCAATCTGCTGCCGGAGGAACGGAACAAAAAACTGAAAGTTGAATTTTTCTTCCGTAAGGCAGGTGAGAAAAGTTATATGTCCACTGTGCCCCCTGCCGAAGTGATCCAGGAACACGCCTGGCGGGGTTCTCTTTTCAATTTGAAAGAAAATACCTCTTACGACTTCAAAGCCGTCATCACCGGCAAAGGTTATAAAAAAGAGGTTCCCGGAAAATTCCGTACCCTCAACAGCAAAGTTCCTTTTGAAACGGTTCTTCTCCCCCCGGGAAAAATTACAGCAAAAATCCTTTCCGGAACGCCTGCCAAATACAAGCGGTACACCTCCAACGGAAAAGTGATCACCGCCGTCAAAGGCAGCACCGCCGTTTTTGAACTTGCCAATATGGAAAACATCATCTTTGAAAACATGGTCATTGACGCCAAAGGCGCCCAGCACGGATTCAAACTTGACAACTGCCGGAACATCATCATCCGCAACTGTGAGATCTTCAATTTCGGCAGAAAAAGCGCAGGTCCCCGTTTCAGCGCCGACATGTATTACAACGGCGGACACTACAATGAGGCAGGTCAGCTCCTTTACGATGATGTGGCTTTCAGACTTTTCCAGAACAAGAACATTCTGATCGAGCGCTGTTTCGTTCATGATCCGGCATATCCTTCCCAGACCTGGCTTTACGCCCATCCCTCCGGCGCCGGCTGTATAAAGGTGATGGACTGCGCCAACACCGTTGTCCGCTGGAACGACTTCGTGGGCAGGGATGACCGGCGCTTCATCGACCACATTATCGGACCTCCCAACGGCTCTCTGCGGGGCGGATTCGCCAGAGATGCCGATATCTACGGCAACTTTTTCGCCTTTTCAAATGATGACGCCGCCGAACTTGAGGGC
>JAGBWB010000034.1 GCA_017629975.1 Lentisphaeria bacterium | reverse complement strand
CTCATCCCAACGCCCGTTTCACCGCCTGTGCCTGCAACTGCCCCGCTATCGCTCCCGAATGGGAAGATCCTGCAGGTGTCCCCATCGCCGCCTTCCTTTTCGGCGGCCGCCGTCCCTCCACTCTGCCTTTGATCTATCAGGCCAAGGATTGGGAACACGGTGTCTTCATCGGTTCCACCGTCGGCAGCGAAGTTACCGCTGCTGCTCTTGACGTCAAGGCCGGTACCGTCCGCCGCGACCCCTTCGCCATGCTGCCCTTCTGCGGCTACCACATGGCTGACTACTTCGCCCACTGGCTGAAGATCGGTGAAACCGGCGCTGCCAAAGGCAACCTGCCCAAGATCTTCTGCGTCAACTGGTTCCGCAAGAACGCCGAAGGCAAGTTCATGTGGCCCGGATTCGGCGACAACAGCCGTCCTCTGGCATGGGTCTTCGGACGCTGCGCCGGAACCGCTGCCGGTGTCGAAACCCCCATCGGTACTCTGCCCACCGCTGACGGCATCGACCTCACCGGTATTGAAGACGAAGTCTCCGCCGCCGATCTGGAACAGCTCCTGGCTGTTGACGTCGAAGGCTGGAAGAACGAACTGGCTATGATCAAGGAACACTATGCCAAGTTCGGCGACAAGCTCCCCGCCGCTCTCATCAAGCAGCTGGAAGCTCTGGAAGCCCGTCTCGGCTGAAACTGAAGTTTCCTGAATACAACGGCAGTGGGGAGTCTGACTCCTTACTGCCGTTTTTTTACCCTTGCAACTCCGGGAGATCCTGATGAAAACGATCGTGTGTCCCCATTGCGGAGAGAAAACACTCCCAAAAGAAAAAAAGATTTTTGATGACGCGTTCCATGTGAAAGAGGTGAAAAAGGTCTGCGGCTTCTGCGGCGGGGAAATTGCACCTGCCAATTCCGGCGCTGAAGGCGTTCAGGGGAAAGCTGCCGCCGCGGCAGAAAGGCTTTCGGCGCTGCTGGGCGGGGAAAAGGCTGAGAAAATTTCTTTTGCTCCCGATGCCGATGACGGCAGAAATTGTCTCCATTGCCGCCACTATATCAAACACCCTTTCATGGACAGATGCGGCATCACTTTGCAGGAAATAGATGTCATGGGGAGCTGCGGAAAATTTGAACCCCGCTGAGAGGGGGACTTTTTCCGTTATAATGGCAGATCAAATTTGTAATTTTACCATTTTTGGTGTATATTATGTAATATACATATCTCCGGAACCATATCAAAACAGGAATAATTGCAATGTTTGAACTGCTTTCAGAAAAGTGTGGCAAGGGGCGTAAAGTTCTCTTTTCTCTTGAGGCTGCTCCCGGACATACTGCAGCGGTCGCAGGCTCTTTCAATGACTGGGACTCCGCTGTGACAAAAATGGAATATGATCCTGCGGGCGGAACTTACCGGGCCATTGTGGAATTGCTCCCCGGAGAATATGAATACAAATTTGTACTTGACGGTGAATGGCTCCTTGATGAAGCCAATCCCGAATTTTTCCCCAATGACTTCGGCACATTGAACAGCGTCCTCAGAGTGGAGTGACCATGTCAGGCAATCTTTATCTGGTCAGCACCCCCATCGGCAATCTGGAGGATATAACGTTCCGCGCCGTCAGAACGTTGCAGGAGTGCGATCTTATCGCCGCTGAGGATACACGCCATACAGCGCTGCTGCTTCAGCGTTATGATATCCATAAGCCTCTTGAAAGTTTCCACGCTTTCAACGAACACTCCAAGGTTGAGAAACTCATTGCCCGTATCAAAGAGGGGCTCAATGTGGCGCTGGTTTCCGATGCCGGGACCCCCGCTGTCGCTGACCCCGGATTTCTCCCTTTGCGCGCCGCTCTTGAATCCGGTCTGGAGCCGGTGGTGATCCCCGGCGTTTCTGCCGTGACCTTTTCTGTGACCGCTTCAGGACTCCCTGTGGACCGTTTCGCTTTCTGGAACTTTGTTCCTGTCAAATCCGGCAGAAAGAGAAAGTTCTTTGAAGAGATCTCAGAGTGCGGATATACCGTCTTCTGTTTTGAATCCCCTTTCCGCATAGAAAATACCCTCAAGCTCATTGCCGAAGTCATGCCTGAAGCCCAGGTGGCAGTGATCCGTGAGGCCACCAAGGTCCACGAAGAGGTCCTCAGAGGCTCTGCCGCCGAACTCGCCGCTTTGCAGTGCCGCTGGCGGGGGGAGTTTGTCATCGGCATCTGCAACAAGAGCAAACGCCGTTCCGGAGAAACAGACAGCTCTGAGGAGTGATTTTTTTCAGTTGTTCCCCATGGGGGGACCGTTGGGATAAAAGGTCCCGGAGTTCTGGACCTTTGCCCATACCGCGCTGCGGACTGTGGGATCTCCTGAGCCGTTGACCGCCACCTGAAGCAGCCATACCTCCCCGGTGCGGGTGTCAAGTTTCAGTATGCACTGCTGGATGTTATGGCTCATGCCCCCGGAGTCGGTGATGTTTGAGATGCTCAAGCTCCCCTGCATCAGGGCGAATCTTGACGGAAGATAGTTTTCAGTTCCTGTCCCCTGTGCCGCCCCCAGCCAGAAACAGAGAAGTGCCGCTCCGGCGGCGGCAATGATCAAAAAAAGTTTCATTGTTTTTCTTCAGCGGTATTGAAATGACCGCTTTCCTCCTCTATTGAATTTCAATATAAGTTGTCTGAATGAAAAATCAAACTTGACTTTCTTGACTTTGTAAAGTATATTACAGAAAAGTCAATGAAAATCAAGCGGTATATACCGCAGTTCAGGTGTAAATATATGTATAAACGTCAGATAAAAATACTTTTTCTGGTTTTGGCTCTGCTGCTGATCCCCATGCATCAGGCGAAAGCCATTGATCCTGTGACCATTGCCATTCTGGCGCCTGTGGCGCTTCAGCTTGCCAATGCCGCCCGCCCCTATGTGATCCGTGGACTCATCAATCTGGGCAAGGGGGTGATCCGGGTGGGCAAGGATATGCTGGAACTGGTCTTTCTGCCCTACGGTATATTGAAAATGACCTTCGGAGCCCCCTTCGGAGGCTTCAGATCGGGATTGGTATATACGATCCGGGGAGGTATCGCCATAGGGAAAGTGGTCTTCCATGTTTTGATCCTGCCCCTGGTGATCTTCGGGGTCAACTTCAATGCCGGCGCTTGAATATGGCAAACAGGCGGGAACTGAAACGGCTCAAAGAGCGCTATTCACTCCTTGCGGAGTGGTACGGCTCAGAGTTTGCCATGACCGAATTTTCGGCTTCTTCCCATACGCCTCAGGCGCGGAGCATCGCTGATATTCTGCCTGATGTGCTCAAAGATGTGAAATCTCCTGAGGCTGGAAAACTGCTTCAGATACAGAATCTGTGGCAGGATATCATCGGTGCCGCCTTTGCCCGCTATGTGACTCCCGGCTATTTCAGGGGAGATGAACTTTTTGTGGAAGTCGGTCACAGCGCCCTGATCCAGGAGCTTCAGCCGATTACGGGAACCATGCTCAAAGAGATCAACAAAAAACTGGGTGAGGGATTCTGTTCAAAAGTGACTCTGGTCTGTTCCGGGTCACGGCCCCGCCGCTGAGAAAATGAAAAAAAGCTGCCGCACGCCATGGGAGTGTGCAGCAGCTCCTTATTTGGTTCCGGAAAAGAATTACTTTTCTTCTGTGGAGAACTCAAGTTTTCCGTCAGCACAGCTGACTTTTACATTCATCCCCGGCAGAAGCGTGTTGGCGATGAGGAGTCTTGAAAGGGGCGTTTCAAGCAGCTGGATCACGGCACGCTTCAAAGGACGGGCGCCGAAGTCCGGATCAAATCCGGCGTCGCCGATAAAGTTTTTCGCCTCTTCTGAAACTTCAAGTGTGATCTCCTGAGCTGCCAGACGGTTCCGGACCTTTTCAAGAAGAAGATCAACGATCTTGCGGATCTCCTCTTTGCCCAGAGCGTGAAAGGTGAGTATCTCATCGATGCGGTTGAGAAATTCAGGTCTGAAGTGGGCTCTGAGTTCCTGAGTCAGCTCCTCTTTCAAGGTTTCGGGCGCTTTGCCTGAATTGAGGATCATGGCGCTGCCGATGTTGCTGGTCATGATGATGATGGCATTCTTGAAACTGACCGTCCGCCCCTGGGAATCGGTGACGATGCCGTCTTCAAGGATCT
>JAGBWB010000398.1 GCA_017629975.1 Lentisphaeria bacterium | reverse complement strand
TCCCCAGCACGGGAACACCACCGCCAGAGCGCCTCTGGCGTGATCTCTGCCGTACTTTGCGTCAAGTTCTGCCACAATGGGCATCAGGGCGTTGCCAAGGGCCCCCTCCCCCAGAAGACGGCGGAGCAGATTGGGAAAAGCAAAGGCAAGATACCAGGCAGATGCCACAGCGCCGCCCCCCAGGACCTCTGCTTCAAGGCGCACACGGAACAATCCGAGAATACGGCTCATCAAAACGGCGCCGGAAACGCCGAAGACCTTTTTCATGATGCCGCGTTTGCTTTCGCTCCCCATTTTCAAGACTCCTCTTCAACGGGAAGAGAGCTGTTGAGCATCATTTCAAGTTCGGAGATCCTGACAGTGTCGATCTTGCCGCTTCCGGCGTAAAAAAAGATTACGATCTCAGGATCAAGCTCTCTTGCGAATGACTCAGAACAGAGTTTCAACGCGGCTCCTGTCAGGGTGTTGCCCACGCCTGAGTCATAACAGATCCGCCGGCGGAAATCGTGGAATCTGAAAGACTTCAATGCGGCGGCAATGGCTTCAGAAGCTCCCGGTTCATGGGGATGGAGTTCCGCCATCAATTCAATACCGGGAGAGAGAAGTTCATTGCGGAACTTCAGGAGTTCCTCCCACCGGTCAAAGGCACCGCCGCCGGGAACACGGCAGACCAGATAAAGAGTCTGCCCGAAGTTGTGGATCACTCCGGCACAGCGGCGCAGAAAGCGGCCCAGTTTTTCCCGGTATCCGGGAGAATTGACCGCCTGAAAAATATCAAAAGCAACTGAAAAATCACTTACGCCCAGTTCAGCAGCTTTGGCGCAGCGCTGGAAAAAATGGTTTTCAAGTTCGGAACGGAGTTTGCAGTTTTCTTCGGGGATGAGTGCGGCGATCTCAGGCGAAATAAAATCCCTGCCGCAGAGCAGCGCTCCGTTTCTGGCAAGCTGTGAAAGTTTCTGGAATCCGGCGGCGCTCTCAAGCATGTCGCCGGGAAATTCAACCGCCGCAAGACGCCGGGGCAGTCTGGCGGGAAGCGCCAGGAGCTGTTCCGGAGATACCGCAGATATTCCGAAGCGGCAGCTCATAAAAGCCCCGCCTCTTTGAGAGCGTTCCAGCTGGCTTTCCGGGAGTGGCCTGTGTCATTGAGCAGACTCAGCTGCCGCCGCAAATATTTGGCGATCACATCTGTTTCCAGATTGACAAGTTCTCCGGGGTGACGCTCGATCAGGGCTGTGGCACTCAACGTTTGAGGAATCAGCCGCACAGCAAAAAAGTCCTCTCCCAGTCCCGCCACAGTCAGGGAAACGCCGTCAATGGTAATAGAACCTTTCATGGCGATTTCAGGAGCAAGTTCAGCAGGCATTTCCACCGCAAATTCAAAGTCTCCGTCAGAAAGCCGTTTCAAAGAACGCACTTTCGCGGCGGCATCAACATGTCCCTGGACAATGTGTCCCCCCATGCGCCCCCCGGCAGCCATGGCACGTTCAAGGTTGACCTTGCCGCCGGTGCCGACAGCACTCAGATTGGTACGGTGCAAAGTTTCAGAAAGGGTGAAAAACTCAACACATCCGTCATCAAAAAACCGTTCTGCCGTGAGGCAGCAGCCGTTGACGGCAATACTTTCGCCGATGACGGGGTCGGCAAAGGGATGCTCCGGTCTGACGGTGATACGGTTGGCATACATCCGCAGGATAACGCCGGTTTGCTCAACTAATCCGGTAAACATGTTTTACTCCTCTGTATAGCCTGAAACAGCAATATCTGATCCGTATGATGTGACTTTGACCCGGTGGAGTCTCAAAGCATCTGCCAGCGCACCGGGATCTCCGCCGCCCAGCACAGGGATACTTTCTCTGCCGCCCAGCAGAATGGGGGCGATGTGAAATTCAACATAGTCCACGATACCCGCTTTCAAGATGGTATCCGCAAGTTCCCCGCCGCCCTCTGCAAGAAGCACCATGCACTGCCGGGAACCCAGTTTTTTCATCAGTTCTTCCCACTCTTCAGGAGTTTCAGGAGAGACTTTTTCAGCGCGCCGGTCGGGGAAAAATCCCTGGATCTCCTCCTCATCCATGCTCTTTGAAACGATCAATCTGCGGGGTTGGGGAGTCCACTCTTCAGGATCTCTCACAGTCAATCCGGGGTTGTCGCAGCGCAAGGTGTTCCCCCCCACCATAATGGCGTCGGCAAGGCGGCGGAGCTGCTGGACGCGGCTGCGCGCTTCTGCGCCTGTGATCCACTTGGAAGTGCCATCCGGGGTGGCGATCTTGCCGTCAAGAGTCATTGCCATCTTGAGTATGACAAAGGGTTTCCCGGTGGAAATATATTTGAAAAAAGGACGGTTCAGTTCAACACACTCCTCACGGCAGACACCTGTCACACATTGGATCCCGGCCTTTTCAAGCACTTCAATGCCCCTGCCCCCGTGGCGTGGATTGGGGTCAAGAGAACCGATGACCACTTTACTGAACCCATTCCGGATGATCGCGTCTGTGCAAGGAGGCGTTCTGCCGGTGGTGCAGCAGGGTTCCAGAGTCACATAAATGGTGCATCCCCGGCAGCTCCCGGTGCGGCGGAGCGCATCGTGGATGGCATTGACCTCAGCATGAGCTTCACCGGCTCGGGCATGATACCCTCTGCCGATGACAACGCCCTCAGGAGAAACGACAACGGCGCCCACCATGGGATTGGGGTTGGTATGTCCCCACCCCATTCTGGCAAGAGCCAGAGCCTCATTCATACAGGATAAGTCAAAGTTGTCCATGATCTTTTATGCGTTGACCTCAAAGAGTGCATCCGCGTAAAATCCGGGATCAAAGTACTGCAATTCACCGGGCTGTTCACCCAGTCCCACATAGAAGGTGGGCAAATCAAACTCTTCGTGGAGCGCCACAGCCATTCCTCCTCTGCCGGTTCCATCCAGCTTGGTCAGAACAAGGCCTGTAACACCGGCACTCTTAATGAATTCCCGTGCCTGATTGACCACATTGGCACCGAGAGAGGAATCCACCGTGAGCCACACTTCGTGGGGTGCGCCGGGCAGGACTTTGCTGATGGAACGGCGGATCTTTTCCAATTCCGCCATAAGATCCCGCTGGTTGTGCTGTCTTCCGGCGGTGTCAATGAGAAGAAAATCCGCCTGACGGGAAACGGCGGCGCTTGTAGCGTCAAAAGCCACACTGGCGGGATCGGCGCCATGAACGGCGGAAACGATCTGAGCGCCCGTCCGTTCGCTCCAGAGCTGAAGCTGTTCCACGGCGGCGGCACGGAACGTATCACAGGCACCGAGAACCACTTTGCATTTGTCTTCATTGACCAGTTTCCAGGCAAGTTTGCCGATGGAGGTGGTCTTGCCGCTGCCGTTGACCCCCACCATCAGAATAACTGTGGGCATACCTTCGGCGCGGTTGATCTCGCGGCGGTTGCGGCAGAGTATGTCAATGACTTTCTTTTTCAGCTCGGTGACAAGGTCGGCATCTGTGGCGATGTGGCCTGTATCGTACTGTTCTTTAAGATCTTTAACGATGGAGCTTGCGGCTTTGACGCCGAAATCTGCTGAAATCAGCATCATTTCAAGCTCTTCAAAATCGGCGGCCTTGTAAGATTTGGTTCCGGTAAAAAGTCCGGAGATCGCCCGGGTGACTTTGGTGGCGCTTTTTTC
>JAGBWB010000397.1 GCA_017629975.1 Lentisphaeria bacterium | reverse complement strand
TTTTGAGGTACCGCTGAAAAAGTTGTTGATCCACAGCAGTGTGAATTCGCTCCATGCCTCAGGCGTCCGGGGCACATGGAGCGTGCTGCGCCACTCTTTGAGGAGTTCAATAAATTCTGCCAGACTTGCAAAGTTTTCTGCCAGTTCTCCGTCAATACCTCCTGTTTTGTCTGAGTCATAAATGACACTTGCATCTTCGCCTCTTGCGTATTCGGTCAGCAGCCGTTCAATGCCGTCCTGCCACGAAAACTCTTCAAAAGGAGTCATGCGGAACCTGTCATGTTCTGTGTGATCCAGTCCCCAGTTGATCCGCAAACGGCTGACCAGGTCGGCAAGTTCCGGGAGCGCCTCAGGGGCGATTTTCAGTTTTGAGTTGATACAGCCGAATTCCAGAAGCTGAAGAATCTCTTCTGAAGTCACCCGTGCCGAGGGCAGATTCAGCAGACGGTTGAAAGATTCAATGACCTGGCTCTGACCGATGCTGCTGCGGTCGCAGATGGCGTAGCGTCCCTTGAAAGGACCGTTGGAAAAGACCGCGTCGATCATGGGGGCGGCCTTGTTGATGTCAGGGAACATGACGATCACATCTTCAGGACCCAGATCACGGGTGACTTTCACTGTTTTTTTGCCCCGGCATTTTTTGTCTTTGCTGTAAAAGAGTTCCAGAAGCTGGTCGTGGAGTATTTCCAGTTCCCGTCTGGCATCGGTACAGCAGTTGATCCTGACGGAGCGGTCATCGGGAGCGGGGGTATATTTCTCAACTCTGTTGCGGGCGTTGAGTATGTCTGACTGGAAAAGATGGAGCGCATTTTCGCTCTTGTCAACAGGATCGGTATAATCTTCCTGCTGATCTTCGCCTGAGAAGCAATCCCGGTCCAGAAGCAGATTGAAAAACTCTCTGCCGGTAATGCCGAAGTCGGCGAGAAGCTGGTTTCCGGCGGCGGATTCCTCAAGGAGTTCTGCCGCATGGTCAGGATCTTTCAAAAGTTCTTTGGCGGTTTCGCTTCTGCTTTTGATATCTCCCCAGTAGGTTTGGCAGGGGGAGGGGGAAAAGAGATGGATTTCCATGAAACCTGCAAGTTTTTCCAGACAGTGAAAATAGAGGGCAGGCATGGTGCTGAGTCCGAAAATGCCGATCCTTTCAGGGAGCGTCCGGCGGGGGGCGGCGCATTCCATGAACCGTACATAAAAAGAGTCAGGATCAGGAGTTTGTGCACAGAGTTTGTGATAAAGACGGCTCTGGACATCTTTTCCCTCCCCCCGACGCCACTGTGCAAGGGTTTTATTCCCTGTAACAGAACTGCGGTAAAGCTGATAACGGTCAAAGTTTCCTGCAAATTCACATGCAAGGAGATGACGCCGCACCGGATCGCCGGTACAGTAAGCGCTCAGTTCCGGGAACTCTTCAGGCACAGCTGAAAGAATGGAGTCGAGTCTCCAGCTCAAAACATCAGGACTCCAGAAGTGCATGGAGTCCCGGAAGGCTTCGCACTCCTCTTCTGTGAAAAAGGAGCAGATCCGGTCGGTCAGAAATTTTTGCAGAAAGGGAGTTTCAATATTGGCAGAGATGGCAAGGTTGTTTCTCCGCGCCAGACGGCGTTTGAGAAACATGCCCATGCCGCTGTTGGGTACAACGGCATAAACCGCTTGAAAAGGATCATTGCTCCCCATCAAAGGCAGACAGAGTTTTTCTGCGAATGAATCCGCCAGTTTTTCAAGTGAATTGGAAAGATGTAAATGTAAAGCCATGTGAAAATAACTCCTGAAAATAAATTTGTTTTTTCAGAAAATAACAATTCCGGCGGAAAAGTAAAAAAGGGAGCTTACAACTTGTCAAAGTTGGCAATGTCGTCACATGCCCATTCAGAGCTTTCCTTGTAGTCGCCAAGAGAGGAACAGGGAGAAGTTGAAGTTCCGGCTTTGCCGAAGTATTCATCAGCACCGGGGGCGACGATGTCATACTTTGCAGTGTTGAAAAATCCGGGGTAGGCGTAGTAAATTTTTCCTCCCCAGGCGTCAACGACATCATATTCATCACCGGTACCGTTTTTGACGAGGTTCTTTTTGAGGCTTTCGGCATCCACGATTGAAAGGAAATCTTTAAGCTGTTTGGCTTTGTTGATGACGGTCGTTTGGGTATCTGAAATAAATTTGACTTCTGTAATGATCCCGGAGTCATTCATTCCCACTTCAATGCGTGCAAACTTTTTAGCTGTGCCGCTGCCGGTCGCAGGGAAGAATCCATGTTTTGTTTTCAATGTTTCCAAACCGGCTTCAAGGCGGGTGATGAGGCTGCGGGTGGCGGCTTCTTTGCCCCGGTGAGAAGCGTAGGAGTAGGCGGAAAAACCGATGCCCGCAAGAATGACGACCAGAGCCACAGCGCAGAGCAGCTCCACAAGAGTGAAATTTTTCTTTGTCTTTTTCATAGTATGCTCCCTTGAAAATTTGTACTTGACGGAATATAATATGTAAACGCAAAAAATTCAATACCAAAAATGAAACTTGACGGAAAAAAAGTGCTGATAACGGGCGGTGCCCGGAGAATCAGCGGAGAGCTCTCCCGGAGCATGGCGGCTCAGGGAGCGGTTGTTTATATCCACTGCCACAAGGGGACCGCAGAAGCTGAGACGCTTCTGGCAGAACTCCCCGGTTCCGGGCACAAGATTTTTACAGCCGATTTTTCTCAGCCCGGCGCCGCCGCTCTGCTTGCAGAGAAGTGCGGCCAAGTGGATGTGCTCATCAACAACGCCTCCATCTATGCAAGGACCCCTGCGGATTTGAATGAAGAGGAGTCAAGACGCTACTTTGAGGTCAACTTCTGGAGTCCCCTTGCTCTTATGCGCGCCTTTGCTGCTCCTGAAAGGAAAACCCCCGGTGCGGTCATCAATATCCTTGATCAGGAGATACTGCGCCCCGCCGCTGAAAACGGCATCTACGCCATTTCACGGAAAGCCCTTGGAGATGCCACCGTGGCCTTTGCTCTGGAACACGCATCCAGAAACTTGCGCTTCAACGCCGTCGCCCCGGGACCTATGATCCCGCCCCCAGGACTTGAGAACTCCACCATGTCAAAGGTGCTGAAAAGTGTCCCCGCAGGGAAAAGGGTGGAACCAGATGATCTGGTGAAAACGGTTCTTTACATCATTGAAAACGACTCCCTGACAGGAGCCGTCATCCCCCTTGACGGCGGACAGCATCTGAAAAATTATGAATACCTCTGAAATCCTTCCTCCCGAAAAGCAAACACCGTGGTACCGCAGAAAATGGTTCCGCAGCACAGCCGTTTTTCTGGCGGTGGTGGTCTGGTTCGGACTTTTTTCCTGGTACGATGTGGATCTGCACCACGACGGCATTATGCTTGCCGCCGCTGATCTGGTGGCAAAACAAAGGGTGATCTTCAGAGAGGTCTTCTGCCAATACGGAGCCCTGACGGTGTGGATCCAGAGTATCCCGGTCAGGTTTTTCGGCGCGGATGTGCTGGTCATCAGGCTGACAACAGTTCTTTTTTATGGTTTTATCGCTGTGCTTGGAGCAGGGATCTGGGGACGTTTTCTCAAAAAGCCCTTCAAGTGGATCTGGTATCTGTGCTTTTTTGCTCTGGGGCCCTTTTATCTGATGTCTTTTCATCCGTGGACCAGCGTGTATGCGCTCTTTTTTATGCTCCTCGGGCTGGAAATGCAGCTGCGCTTTCTGGAAGAAGAGGGCTCCCGGAAGAATCTCGCCCTGTGGGCAGGCGTCTTTGCCTTTGCAGCCTTTCTTTGCAGAACGCCCTGCGGGATCGTGACTTTTGCTGCGGGGTGCGTTCTTTTTCTTCTTCACGCTTTTGTTGGCAATGGTCCCCGCAAGTTCCGGGGACTCCTTGCTTACGCAGGAGGCGCCGGAGCGGCGGCGCTGCTTTATGCCGCCTATCTGACTGCTGCGGATGCGTGGGAGGATTACATCCGGCAGTGCTTTTTATTTGCTTCGACCTACGCCACCAGGAACACCTTTCCCGGGTTTGTGAAAATTTTCTTTGAAAACGTTTTTTCTGAGACGGCTTTCCGGGGCGGGGGCTCTCTTGTTTTTCTGCTTTTCCCGGTGCTGACAGCCGGAGCGATGCTGCTGGTGTGCAGAAAGTTTTTTCCCTTCCGGAAAGAGGAATTGAAAAAACAGTTGCCCCTTGCTGCTGTTCTGCTTTTGACGGCGGCCTCGTTGCATCAGTATTTCCCGGTGCCCTGTTTGCGTCATCTGTGGTGGGGAGCGATCCCGGCTTTCGGCGTTTATGCTTTGACGGCACAGAAAATCTGGGAGTGGAAAAAATCTCTGAAGATACGCCTTGTACTGCTTGTTCTTCTGGGAATTCCGCTTTTGACCGCTATGGCTGTGCGGGGAGCGGGCGTGGTTGAAACAGTGGCGAAAATTCCCCGCATGACCATCGGGGAGCTGCCCGGTATGCGGAATTCTCTGATGCTTGAAGAGGATCATGCTTTTATCAGGGAGCTTTATAATGCTTTCAATGAGCTTCCTGAAGATATCCGGAAGCGGGGCGTGATCAATCATACCCCGGACGGAAGTTTCAGTATTCTTTTTCCGGCTCCGCCTGAGTTTTATTATCCGATGTTTGTCAACTGGTATGATTTTGTTTACCCGAACTACACCGGCGCGATCTCCTTTTGGGTCGAACAGAAAAAGCCGGTCGTTCTCACTACGATGCTTGACAAGGTCCCTGAATACCGCGTCGTCTTCAAAGGACGGAGATTCGACAAGAATTTTTATCTTTTTGCCCCCTTGGAGTAAGGAGTACGACAACTGAATTATGAATAACTCTGAAACAAAAGAAAATATCTCTTCCCACGAAAAATGGTTCCGCCAGAAGCGGTTCCGTGATCTGGTGCTTTTTACTGTGACTGTGGTGTGGTTCGGAACAATGGCAAGATTCGGCTTTGATCCCCACCATGACGGGATCATGCTGGGCGCCGCCGCCGCCGTGGCAGAGGGGAAACTGCTCTTTAAAGAGGTCTTCTGTCAGTATGGCCCTCTTGCTGTGCTGATCCAGAGTATACCTGTCCGGTTTTTCGGCGCCGAAGATCTTGTCATCAAATGGACCACCGTCTTTTTCTACGGATTGAGTGCCGTTCTGGGGACCCGGGTGTGGGAGCGTTTTCTCAAAAAGCCTTTTCTGTGGCTCTGGTATTGCGCTTTTTTCATGCTCTGCCCTTTCTATCTTGTGCCTTTTCATCCCTGGTCAAGCGTCTATGCTCTCTTTTTCATGCTTCTGGGGGTGGAGTTGCAGCTGCGTTTCCTTGAAAAGGGAAACTGGAAACTGCTTTTCGGCGCAGGCGCCTGTGCGGGAGCGGCTTTTCTCTGCCGCACCCCTTGCGGAGTGGTCGCCTTTGCCGCAGGAGCTGTGCTGTTCTTTCTGCATGGCGTGACCTCCGGAGCTCCCGGCAGATTCAAAGGTCTGCTCCCCTATACGGGGGGCGCCGGAGCCGTTGCCGCGTTGTTTGCCGCATATCTGACACTGGTTGGCGCATGGAGCGACTATCTGAGACAGTGCTTCACCTTTATTTTCGGATTCGTTGTGAAACGGGGCGGCAGCTGGTCGTGGACTCAGTTTGCCGACAGCATGATCCCCCTGACCGGTTCTGAAGGCTTCGGAAATTGTATCTTTGCTTTGATGCCTCTGCTCGGTATCGGCGCTTTTTTCATCATGGTGTGTCCTCTCTTTTACGGCAGAATGGAGCAGCTGAAAAAGAATCTGCCGCTTTTGGCTGTACTGATGCTGGCGCTGGGGTCGTGGCATCAGTATTTCCCTGTTCCCTGTGTCCGTCACCTTTACTGGGCGGGGATCCCCCTCATGGGCGTTTACGCCCTGACCGCTCAAGGAATATGGGAGCTGCCGAAAAGCAAAAAAATGCGTGTTTTTCTCCTTGTGCTTTTAATACTTCCTCTGCTCTATTGCTTCAACCACCGGGCATGGGTGTTGTTCCGTTACTTTGAGAAACTTGAAAAACGGGTCACTGCTGCGGCGCCGGGACTCCGGGGAATGTGGATCTTTCATGGTGAAAATGAACTTTTCAACACCTTGCATTCCATCTTTACCTCGTTGCCGCCGGAGATCCGCAAGAGGGGTGTGCTGAACCATACGCCGGATGGACTCTACGCGTGCGTTTTCCCGGCGCCTGCCGGATTTGATCACCCCATGTTTGTCAATTGGAAAGGGGATGTTTATCCTGATTACAATGAAACTGTATTGAAATTGCTCCGTGAAAAGAGATGTCCGGTGCTGACCACAGAGTTTGCGGAGATCCCCGGATATATTCAGATTTACGGATTCAAACACTTTGAAAAAGAGTTCCGTTTTTTTGTTCCGGAATATTAATATCAACTGAAGAAAGGATGTCATTATGTTGAAAAAATTTTTTATGCTGCTGCTTGCCGTTTCTCTTTTCGGCGCCGTTGAATGCTATGGAGCTTCTGAGAGCAAAAGCAAGAGCAAAAAGAGTGCCTCAAAGGCCGCCCGCCAGAAGAGCCGCAAAGGTAAAAAACTTGCTAAAAACAAACAGCAGCGCATTGCATTCCTGCTGCGGAAGGAGTTCAAAAAGATCCACGGACTTCAAGCTGAACTGCTGAGAAACAAGGGCAATGCCGAAAAGGTCAAAGAGTGGAGCAGCACCATCAACAGCACCATGAAAAAACTGGCTCCTCACCTGAAAACTCTCGGCGCTGTTCCCGGAAGCCAGAACATGGCGGATATTGACAAACTCATTGCCGAAGGAAAGAAACTTGCCTCAGAACCTGACAAGGTGAGCGCCGATACCGCTTTGCAGCTGCTTCAGGAGCATCATCTTGAACTGATTGAAAAGTTCCGCAAAAAGGTCAGCGAGTGAAAGATTTTTCCCTGCCAACCGGATCCGGCGAAAGAAGAGATTTTCTGACCCGTATCCTCTGCGCTCCCCGGGCTGAAGAAAATCTGAGAACTCTGGCTGAAAAGGGGAAGTTCAAAGAGCTTCTGCCTGAAGTGCACGCCATGATCGGCGTCACCCAGCCTCCGGAGTATCACCCCGAAGGGGATGTGTTTGAACACACCATGATCATGCTCAGACACATGGTGTTCCCGGATCCGCTTTTAGGTTGGAGCGTCCTTTTGCACGACGTGGGCAAACCCCTTACAAGGAGCGTTGAGGAATCGGGCAGAATACGATTTTTCGGACACGAGGAAAAGGGGGCACTCCTTGCAGATGAGATATTGAGGCGTTTCAAATTTGATGCTGAAAAAAGGGATATCATCTGTCACGCTGTGCGGAACCACATGCGCTTTGCCCATGTGACCGCCATGCGGCAGGCGAAACTTGAAAGATTGATGAAGGAACCCTTCTTCGGCCTTGAACTGGAACTCCACCGCCTTGACTGCATCAGCTGTCACGGAAAAATGGAGGGCTTTGATTTTCTGCTGGGGCAGTATGTGCGTATGGCTCCCCCTGAACCGGAAAAGTTTCTTTCCGGCAGGGATCTTCTTGAAAGAGGCATAACGCCGGGAGTCCGGATGGGCAGAATATTGAGAGATATCAGAAAAATGCAGCTTTCCGGAAAGATCTCTTCCAGAGAGCAGGCTTTAGATTATGTAAACAACTTGAGAAAGGATGAAATAAAATGAAAATCGCTTTGATCGGACATCGTGGACACTGGGGATATGTTCTTAAAGATCTTGCCCGGCTGCCCGAAGTTGAAGTCGTTGCCGTCTCCGGCGGCGGTGATCCCACTGAACCCATGGCAGAGGCGCTCCGGAAACATTACTCCGGCAGCTTCGCCCTTTATGAAGACTACAAACAGATGCTTGCTGAAGTGGAGTGTGATCTTGTCATGGTTGACGGACCCTTTCATCAGCACGCGGAAATGTGCGTTGAGTGTCTCAAATACAATCGCCACGTCTTTTGTGAAAAGCCCATCGCTCTGACTCTGGAAGATCTGGAAAAGATTGAAACTGCTTATGACAACGCCGCTCCCGGCACCCGTATCAGTTCCATGGTGGGACTGCGTACTGAACCTGCATTTCATGCCGCCTACCGTGCTGTGAGTTCCGGCGCCATCGGCAAGGTGCAGATGGTCAACGCCCGGAAATCCTACAAGCTGGGACAGCGCCGGGATTTCTTCAAGAAGCGGGAAACTTACGGCGGAACCATTCCCTGGGTGGGGAGCCACGCCCTTGACTGGATCTTGTGGTTTTCCGGAAGTCGTTTTGAAACTGTTTCCGCGTTCCATACCGATGCCGAAAACCGCGACCACGGCGACCTTGAAATGACCTGCGCCGTCATGTGCCGCATGGAAAACGGCATCATCGGAACTGCCTCCATTGACTATTGGCGTCCCCAGACCGCTCCCACCCACGGCGACGATCAGGTACGGGTCGCCGGAACCGACGGCGTTATTGAAGTCGCCCACGGCAAGTGTACGCTTATCAACGCTGCCGGTGTCAGAGAGATCGAACTTGCTCCCGACCGGGGGATCTTCTATGACTTTGTCCGCGGCATTCTTGACGGCACGCCGGGGATCGTTTCCTCAGAAGAGACCTTTGAACTGACCCGCGCCTGCCTTGCCGCAAGAGACGATGCCGACGCCAATCGTGCTGAATGATTTATTACTTGAAATTTAAGGATCGTAAATGCGGATCATTGCAGGAAAAGCCCGGAATCTTGAACTGAACGTCCCTGAAGGCATGGGGGTGCGCCCCACATCAGGCAGAGGACGCAAAGCCCTTCTTGACAGTCTGGGGGAACTTGAAGACGCAGCGGTGCTGGATCTTTTTTCCGGCTCCGGCGCTTTTGCTCTTGAATGTGCCTCACGGGGGGCGGAAAATGTTACCATGGTGGAGCTTTCCACATCTCATATCGCCGTGATCCGGGAAAACTGCCGCAAGGTGCAGCGGACCGGGGTGGAGTCAACTCTTGAGATCATCCAGGCGGACGCCATGAACCCGGCGCTTTACGCCCGGGTTCCTGCGGATCTGATCTTTGCCGATCCCCCTTATGCAGAGTCCGGTCAATTTTTCAGAAAACTTACTGCCGATCCTGTGTTCCTTGAGGCCTTTGACGGCGCGTTGCTGGTGTGGGAGATCCCCGATACCCCCGGCGCCCGGGGGGATTTTATCAATGCCCCGAACTTTGAGGAGGGCAGTTTACGCAGCCTTGGAGGTGTCTGGTTCTTTATCGGAACGGTGAAAAAACCGTGAAACCTTTTTCCGGAGTCAAGTGACCGTCAGAATTGGAGTTGTCTATGTCAGTCAAATGTTTTTCCGCTGCTGTTGCCGGAATCGATGCCGTGCCGGTGGAAATTGAAGTGAAGATCAGCGGGAGTACCAACTCCCCCATGCGCGAAAGTGTTATCACCATCGTGGGGCTGCCTGATGCTGCGGTCCGCGAAAGCAGAGAGCGTATCTCGGCCGCCTTTTTAAGTTCCGGCTTTCCGCTGCCTGCGGGAACGGCTGTGGTCAATCTGGCGCCTGCCGATTTGAAAAAAGAGGGCGCCTCTTTTGATCTTGCCATTGCCATTTGTCTGCTGGCTGAAGCAGGGATCTTGGATAAAGAAAGGATCCGCACTTTCGGCTTCGCAGGTGAACTGGCTCTTGACGGTTCCATCCGCCCGGTCAAGGGCGCTCTGCCCCTGACTGATGTGCTGGGACGCACCGGTAAAGTTCACGCTGTGGTGGTTCCCCTGGGCAATGCCTGTGAGGCCGCCCTTGCCGCAGGGAAAAGGTTTCCCGTCTTCGGCATCGCCTCTCTGAAAGAGGCCGTCGACCTTGTGAACAACGGCGACTTTCTCCCCTGCCGGGCGGAGCTGAAAGAGTTTCAGTCCGAAGATGAGAAACACATGCCTGACTTTGCCGATGTCAAGGGACAGCAGATGGCGAAACGCGCCCTTGAGATCGCGGCGGCAGGGGGACATAATATTCTTATGTGCGGTCCTCCGGGGACCGGAAAAAGTATGCTTGCTTCAAGACTGCCGGGGATCCTGCCCCCTATGACCCTTGAGGAAACTCTGGAAACCAGCCGCATCCACAGTGTGCTGGGGATGCTCAGTTCAGGCGCCCCCATTCTGACCCGCCGTCCCTTTGCCGCGCCGCACCACACTGTTTCAGATGCAGGACTTCTGGGCGGCGGACACGATCCCCGGCCGGGAGAGATCAGTCTGGCGCACAACGGCGTGCTTTTTCTTGACGAACTGCCGGAATTCAAACGAAATGTCCTTGAAGTGCTGCGCCAGCCCCTTGAAACAGGGACTGTGACCATTTCAAGAGCCAGCGGCAGCTGTACTTTCCCGGCGCGTTTCATTCTCTGCGCCGCCATGAATCCATGTCCCTGCGGCAGAGGTGAAGTGGAGCTGGGATGCGTCTGCAAACTGGAGGAAAAAAGACGGTATCTCAAGAAACTTTCAGGTCCCCTTCTGGACCGGATCGATCTTCATGTGGAACTTCGCCAGCTGACTCAGGATGAACTTGTCAATGTTCCCAACGGCGAACCAAGCGCCCAGATCCGTCAGCGGGTCATCGCCGCAAGAAAGATACAGGAAGCCCGCTTCGCCCGCTGCCGGGGGATCTATTGCAACGCCCGCATGGGGAGCCGGGAACTTCAGCAGTACTGCAAGTTGAATCCCGCAGGCGAAATGCTTCTGCGTCAGGCTATTGCCCGCTTCAAACTCAGTCCCCGCGCCTATGACAGGATCCTGAAAGTCGCCCGCACCATCTCCGATCTTGCCGGGGTTGAGAATATCTCTGAAAACGCCATTTTTGAAGCCATCAACTACCGGAAGGCCGCTTTCAGCTGAAATCATATATCGGCAATACAGAAGCAGCCGATCCCGGCAAGGATCGCCGCAACGCTGCCGATAAAGAGTCCGGAACACTTCTCTTTGAAAAAGAGGACCGACCAGACCGAATATCCGGCAATGCAGAGTCCCACGGCAACGGGGAAGAAAATGCCGTTCATGCCGCAGTTTTTCAGGCGGTCAAGGGCGCAGAACTGCATGACCTGGACCAAAACGGCCTGCAATGAAAGCAGTATGATCACCGGAATCAGTTTTTTCGGGAAATAAAACTTTTTCTCTTTCAGATATATCTTACACGCGGCGGCGGCAAGAACTGCTCCCGCCCCGGTGATAAGGGGGCGCAGGAGTCCCTGATCCGTGTAAGGCATGAAACTTGTGGCAGAGGTCATGCTCTGGGCTCCGCCGAGAATGACAAAGGCCGCCAGCGCCAGCACGACACCGTACCGGGGATCGGGAGCTTCTGCGGAACTTTTCTGTGAGTTCCGCAGCGCCACGGCGATCATACCGGCAGCAATGACAGCAGTACCTGACAGTTTGAGCAGATTCCACGGCTCAGAATAGATAATGGTGATGGCGAAAAAAGGGACGATCAAAGCACACTGGCCGATGGCCCAGGTCACGCCGCTTTTGCCGTAGAGCATACTGCGCTGAAGCACATAAGAACCCCAGCCGTTGGCAAATCCGGCAAAGAGGACAAAAACTCCGTAGTGCCACGGGGGGAGCGGAAGCTCCCCGGAAAAAAACTTGCCTGTCTTTGTGACAAAAAACAGATTTACAACAATGCCGATGAGACCTGTGAGGATTCCCACATCATAGGGATTGAGTTTCCACTTTGCCATCAGCTTGTAGTAGACGCCCACAAAACTCCAGAGAAGTCCTGTGAGGCCTGTCAGGAGCAGTCCTGATGCAAAATCGCCCATGTAAGATCAATCCCACTTTTTGCCGAAGTCGATGACTTTGACGCTTTCGCCCTCTTTGACCGCGGATTCATGGGCGGCAACCCCCATTGCCATATACATGGCAGCGTCCCAGGCGGAGATCCGGGGACGGCGTCTTTCTGCCACGGATGAGATAAATTCGTGGACCAGATAAGGGTGGGAGCCGCCGTGACCTGTGGCAAGGAAATCCTTGACTTTGCCCTCTTTTCTTGACATGGCATCTGAAAAAGCGGCCGTGACTTCAGGGGGCAGAGGATCCCGCATTTCCTCAGCGGTCACCATGGTTTCTTTGTTTTCCTTTCTTTCGGGAGTGGGGGCGGTTCTGCCGTTGTCGCACCAACGGTTCAGGGAATAGCTCCCCCGGGTCCCGAAAATGCGGAAATCTTCATCATCCAGACCTGTATTGCCTGAAATTTCCCGCATCTCAGACACACGCACCGCGCAGCCGTTATCCATTCTGAAGAGAGCTGTGATGTTGGAGTAATCGTAGTTGGCAAAGAAAGGATCGTTGTTCCTGTTGGCGTAACCTATGGCTGAAACACTCAGAGGTTTGCAGCGCATCACATCCACCACCCCTGAAACGGAGTGAGTGGGGTAGCACATGGGATGCAGCTTGAAGCCCCGGGCAAAATAGGGCGCCATAAGCTCTTTACGCATCTGACCGATCTTGCCGGTGGTACGTTGGGCGGCAACGCTCCTTAAAGAGCATTCAAAACGGTCCACATCATGGGCGTATTCGCTTTCGGCGTAGACAAAGTCTCCGAAAAGTCCCTGCTGCGCCATGCGGCGGCAGAACATGGTCTGAGGCCGGTAAATGGTGGTTTCCCCCAGCATATACTCATTGCCTGTGCGCTCCACGGTCTCAATGATCTTAGAACACCAGTCAAGAACTTCGTTGTCATCGGGCAGAGAGATCACCGGAACGGCGGAGTAGACCCATTTCCCCGATTCAAGAACTTGGATGCACTGGGGCGCATGGAGCCAGGGCTGAGTCATGATGACCACAGCATCACAGTCGGATTTGCAGACCTCATCAAGAGAGAGCATTTTTCCTGCAACTTTAGGGGCGATGACAGGGTCAGAAGCGTGTTTTTCAACCTTCTCTGCTTCTGCGTCGCAGAGAATGACAGAATCCACAAGGGGATGTGAGGTGAAAAGAGGAGCGAATCCGCTGCCGAAAGCTCCGAGACCGACCAGGGCGAGTTTGATACCCATGATGATGTTTCCTTTGATTTATTCTTTGGTGAGGATCCCGGAACTTTCAGCTGCAAGTTCCGTGACCTGCGGTTTGATGACATCATGTGCGAATCTGAGAGAGACCGCCATGACTTCGTTCCCCAGCTCATCTGCGGGGATCTCCAGGATCCGCAGCGCCGGAGGCTGCTGCAGGGCGTAGGGAACCTTTTCAAGAGTGAAAGAGAGCTTTTCCCCGGTGTTGAGCAAGACCGCTTCCACAGGTTCGGTTTCAATGCCGGTCAGAGAGAGTTCTTCTCCCCGGGGGGGCTTGATCATAATGATATTCAGCTCTTTGCCGCCCCCGGTGCAGACATAGGAGCCTTTGGCTCCCAGACCTCTTGAGTCGGAAAACTCCATGGGGCAGGGCGTTGAGCGCAGGGCGCTTTTGACGTGATTGTACCATTTACCCACAGCTTTCAGTTTTCGGGTGCTCAAAGGATCGATGGTACCGTCAGGCGCAGGACCTGCATTGAGAAGAAAGTTGCCGCCGAGAGCGGTGTAGAGAGCGATTTTTTCTTCCAGATCTCTGGTTGAAAAGAATCCGTTCTGTTTTCTGTACCCCCAGCTGTGCATATTGATGGATTCACACGCCTCCACAGGGGAGGCAAAGGGGGTGATGTCATTGTGGTACTGCCGTTCAGGGGTTGAGTAATCCCCCGGACCGTATCCCCGGTTGTTGATGACGGCGGCGGGCTGAAGCTCCCGGATCATGGCGTTGACAGAGGGATCCACTGCTTCAGGCACATTCATATCCCACCAGATGCCGTGGATCTTGCCGTAATTGGTGCAGAGTTCTCTGATCTGCGCCTTGAGGAACTCCATGTAGGCGGGAAAATCGTGGTGCTGAGGATCTGTTTCTATTTCATGATGCCGCCCCAGATTGGGGTACGCCGGATGATGCCAGTCCACGCAGGAGTAATAGAACTCCAGGGGGAAATCCCGTTTATGGCACTCCTCAGCCAGCATGGCGGTGATATCCTTTTGGTAAGGAGTGTTCATAATGTTGTAAGAGGTTTCTTTTGTATCCCACATGCAGAATCCGTCGTGATGTTTCACTGTGAAGACCAGATACTCCATGCCGCACTCCTGGCAGAGATCCAGCCACTGGGCGGGATCAAATTTGACAGGATCAAAGCGTTCTGCATATTTTTCATAGATAGCGGCGGGAATGTTGTAGCGCCACTGTTCCTGTTCGTGGCGTCCGCCCAGAGCATAGATGCCCCAGTGGATAAAGAGTCCGAAACGTTTTTTATTGAACCAGCTGCGTTCATCCTGAAAAGCAATAGTCATTTTTTTCACCTTGGAAATGTATTGATAAAGTTGAG
Organism: Lentisphaeria bacterium; assembly: GCA_017629975.1. Taxonomy (GTDB): domain Bacteria; phylum Verrucomicrobiota; class Lentisphaeria; order Victivallales; family Victivallaceae; genus UBA1784. Next base: position 776 of record JAGBWB010000397.1, on the reverse strand, counting down.
AAACCCAAATTTTACGCTTCAAAGATACCATAGGTATCAAGAATGTGTCTGCCCACTTTGAAAAGAATGGAGAGCGCCTCCTGACGGATCTCAAAAGGAAGTGTCTTCAACGCTCCCGAACCCCCGGCGTAATTGAGGAATCCATCGACTTCAAAGGTGAAATATCCTGTGTAGCCGATCTCAATGAGGACTTTGACAAGGGCATCAAGATCCAGTTTTCCGCAATAGGGAGGCAGGTGTTCATCAGAAAGAGCGTTGTTGTCATGGATGTGGACCGCCCGGAGATTGCTTTTAAGTTTGCGGAACTCTTCACTCTGATCGTATTTGCCCTCCATGACCGCGTGACCTGTATCCCAGCAGCATTTGAGCAGCGGATGCGCCATGAACTCAACAAAATCGTTCATCTCCTCAGGGGTTCTGGGGAAATAGCAACCTCCCACGTTTCTGGAAGTGGTGTTTTCAATGCAGACGGTGATCCCGTACTTTTCCGCCGTTTCCAGTATGGGCATCAGAAATTTTCTGTTGTACTCAAAGTAAGGTTTTTTATCCATGGGGTAGAGATGCTGATACCCGCAGCTGGTGTGGAGCACCACGGTGGGGATCCGGAGTCGGCCGCAGGCGTCCACGGAGCGGCACATGGCGCGCATGGAGCATTCATAGTCTGACTCTTTCAGCGGATTGTAGCCGGGAGCGTGGGCCTGAACGAATTCAAATCCGCAATCGGCAGCGGCGCAGGCGGCCTCATCGACTTCTTTCATCCAGCCGGAGTCATCCTG